>JAASTF010000217.1 GCA_021767525.1 Paracoccaceae bacterium | reverse complement strand
GGCGGCGGCGGGTTCAGGATGTTGGCCTGCCATTGCCGCGCATCGGCGCAGCCGTCGCCCGCGGGCGGCGCGGCCTGGTTTTCGCAATTGCGCGCGCCCTTGGGGCAGTTCAGCCGCACGTGGAAATGATAATGATGCCCATACCAGGGCCGCACCTTGCGCAACCAGCTGCGGTCGCCCTTTTCATCCTCGCACATCTGCACCTTGGCGCCGGGAAAGACGAAAATGCGCGCGGTGCGGGGGTCTTGCGCGGCGGCCTTGATGATCTCGTGATGGGCGCGGGTCCACTTGTCGTTGACATAGGCGCCATTGGCCCGCCGCATCGAGATCGACGAGATATCCTCGCGCTCTTGCCGGGTAAGGTTCAGGCGATTGGCGGGCAGCATCCAGATGTCGATATCCATGCCGATTTGGTGGCTGCGATGCCCGGTCAGCATGGGCCCCCCGCGCGGTTGGCTGATATCGCCGATATACAGCCCGTTCCACCCGGGCTGCTGCGCGGCCTTGGCCGACAGCGTCTTGATGAAATCGATGGTGTCGGGGTGGCCCCAGTTGCGGTTGCGGCTCAGCCGCATCGCCTGCCAGGTGGGCCCGGTTTCCGGCAGTTGCACACCGCCGGCGATACAGCCCTTGGCATAGCCGCCAAAGGGTTCGGGCCGCTGGCCCGACGCGCGTGGGGCGGCGCCGAACAGGCGCTTGGCCTCGACCCCGCGCATCGCGGCCGGAATGGCCTGCTGCGTCGACACCCGTGGCGCCGATGGGCTGCTGTCATATTCGTTGGCGCTGGTGCCGGTGCTGCTGCCGCAGGCGGTCAGGCCAAGGGCGATTGCGGTGAGTGCAAGGGCGCGGAGCATGGGGCGGTATCTCCTTCCGGTTTCACCCAGCGTAGCAGGATCAACCCTATCAGGAAAAGGGCGATCAGCGGCGTGACGCCCAATTGTTGGCTGCCGGTCAGATGCGTGGCGATGCCGATGGCCGTGGGCGCCAGGAACGACGTGGCCTTGCCCGCCAACGCATAAAGGCCGAACGCCTCGGCCATCCGCTCGGGGTTGGCTTGGCGCACCATCATGGTGCGGCTGGCGGCCTGGAT
This sequence comes from Paracoccaceae bacterium, assembly GCA_021767525.1. Taxonomy (GTDB): domain Bacteria; phylum Pseudomonadota; class Alphaproteobacteria; order Rhodobacterales; family Rhodobacteraceae; genus Lutimaribacter. Next base: position 4,498 of record JAASTF010000217.1, on the reverse strand, counting down.
CACGCCCCCCGCCGCGCCGATCAGCGCGCCCATCACGTAAAAGGCGATATCGGGCAGGGCCGATGTGGGCGCAACCGCGATGCCATAAACGCTCTGGCGCGAGATAAAGACGATCGAGATGGCAACGAAAGTCAGAACCAGGATGCAGAATGTGATCACCGGCTTGGGGCCGAACCGTTCATCCGCCCGCCCGCCGATCATGGCAAAGACCGCGCCGGTGATGATGGCGATGATGCCGAAGATGCCGGTATCCACGACCGACCATTCCAGCACCCCCGCGGCATAGATGCCGCCAAAGACATACATGCCGTTCAACGCGTCGCGATAGAACATCGAGCTGCCAAGATAGGCGAACAGCGACGGCGCGCGCGGCAGGCAACGCACCGTTGTCGCCACCTCGGTCAGCGCCTTTTTCAGCGCGCCGCGCGGCGGGCGCGTCGGTTTCGGGTCACGCACCCACAGGAAAAACGGGATCATGAACACCGCATACCAGATCGCCGTCAGCGGCCCCACGGCGCGCGTGCCCTCGCGCGCCTCGGCGTTCAGGCCCAGGATCGGGTCCATCCCGATCAGGGTCTTGCCGGTATCCGCGCTTTCGGCCAGCAACAGCAGCATGATGACCAGCGCCACCAGCCCGCCGGCATAGCCAAAGGCCCAGCCATTGCCGGAAATCCGCCCGATCTGATCGCGCGGGCCCAGGTCGGGCAGCATCGAGTTGGTAAAGATCGTGGCGAACTCCATCCCGATCATGCCGATCGCGAAGGACAGAAGTATCAGGTACAGGTTGAAATCGCCCGGGATGGCCCACCAAAGGCCATAGGCGCCCAGAATATAAAGCAGCGAGAAAAACCAGATCCAGCGCAGGCGATTGCCCGACAGGTCCGACAGCGCGCCCAGCACAGGCGCCAGGATGGCGATGACGAACCCCGCCGCCCCGATGCCGAACCCCCAGGCAGATTGCGCCGCCGCGCCATCGCCGATCAGCTCTTTGACATAAGGCGCAAAGATAAAGGTGATCAGCAGCGTGTTGTAAGGCTGGCTGGCCCAGTCGAAGAAATACCAACCCCAGATGCGCTTGCGCGGTGATGGTTGCGCCATGCCCGGTCCCCCCTGTTCTTGCCGGCATTAAGACCGGCATTGCAGGGCGCTGGCAAGTCAATCCTTTGCCGCGTGATCCTGCATCGGGGGCCAGGGGCGGGCGTCTTCGGCGGCGATCCAGCGGGCAACCCAATCGGGAATCGGGCGCGCGGCATCAGGCTGCCCCAGCGCGGCCAGCACCCGGTCGGTGCCAACGATGCCGGTTTCATCGGTCACCGCCGCACGATAGAGGATGTGACTGGCGCATTCGCCGTCGCGCCGCCACATCGATTGTTCCAGGTAGATGAACCGCTTGTCCCAGCACAGCGCGCGGCTGCGCATCTCGACCCGCTCGAACAGGCGCACCCGGCGGCGATAGCGCACGCAGGCGCCGGCCATCGTCAGGCCCCACCGCTCGCGCCGCAGCATGGCCAGCAGGCCCACCCGATGCGCCAGCGGAATCCGCCCCGTATCATAAAGCGTTAAGGTCCGGCCGTTATTCAGCTCTAGAAACGGGTCCAGATCCCAGGGCAGGCAGATGTGATGCGACACATGCACGCCATCCAGGGGCAGGGCGGGCATCCTGCGGGCGCGCGCGCTTTGCAGGGCAAGGCGGATGAACGGGTACATGAACGGGCCTTTCGCACGGTTTGCAGGCGGGGTGCCGCGCCCCGGCGCGCGCGTCAAGCGCGACGGTGCGGCACCTCTTGCCCTTCGGGGGCCGGGCGCTTACCTGTTGCGCGACCAAGGAAAGGTATTTCGCAGATGATGGCAATTTACGGACCGCTGGCGCTGATCCTCGATGTGATCTTCTGGATCGCGCTGGCCCATATCATCATGAGCTGGCTGATCAATTTCCAGGTGCTGAACCTGCACCAGCAATTCGTGGCGCAGATCTGGTATGGCCTGAACCGCGTGCTGGAACCGCTCTATCAGCCGATCCGCCGCGTATTGCCCGACACCCGCCCGCTGGACCTGGCGCCGCTGGTGCTGTTCATCATCATCATCTCGCTGCGCGATTTCATCCTGCCGGAACTGCTGCTGCGTTAACACGCGGCCCAGTCGGCGCCCGGTGGCAGATGCCGCGCCATCGGGCCTTGATTTACCAAATCTTGATATGTGATACCCGAAACAAGAGCAGATATAGATAACTCTTGCAGGGGTCCCCATGACATCGGCCAGCGGCCTGTTGCGCGACGTGTTCGGCTTCGACGCCTTCCGCCCCGGGCAGGAAGAGATCGTGCAGGCCGTGGCGCAGGGCGAAAACGTGCTGGCGATCATGCCTACGGGCGGCGGCAAATCCTTGTGTTTCCAACTGCCTGCGCTGATGCGCGACGGTGTGACGGTGGTGATCTCGCCGCTGATTGCCCTGATGCGCGACCAGGTCCGCGCCCTGCGCGAGGCGGGGGTGGCCGCCGGCGCGCTGACCTCGGGCAATACCGAGGAAGAAAACGATGCGGTCTGGCAGGCGCTGGATCAGGGCAGCCTGAAACTGCTTTATATCGCGCCCGAACGGCTGGCAGCGGGCTCTGCCCTGGGGATGCTGCGGCGGATCGGCGTGGGCCTGATTGCCGTGGACGAGGCGCATTGCGTCAGCCAATGGGGCCACGATTTTCGCCCCGATTACCTGCGTATCGGTGAATTGCGCCGCACGCTGGGCGTGCCCCTGGCCGCCTTCACCGCCACCGCCGATGCCGAAACGCGCGAGGAAATCGTCGCGCGCCTGTTCGACGGCCAGCCACCGCGCGCCTTTCTGCGCGGCTTTGACCGGCCCAACATCCACCTGGCATTCGCCGCCAAGAACGGCCCGCGCCAGCAGATCCTGTCTTTCGCCGCCGCGCGCAAGGGACAGTCGGGCATCGTCTATTGCGGCACCCGCGCCAAGACCGAAACCCTGGCCGCCGCGTTGCGCGAGGCCGGGCACAATGCCTGCGCCTATCACGGCGGGATGGAGGCCGAGGATCGCCGCATCGTCGAAACCCGCTTCAGCCGCGAGGATGGGTTGATCGTCGTCGCCACCGTCGCCTTTGGCATGGGCGTGGACAAACCTGATATCCGCTGGGTCGCCCATGCCGATCTGCCCAAGTCGATCGAGGCCTATTACCAGGAAATCGGCCGCGCAGGCCGCGACGGGGCGCCCGCCGAAACGCTGACGCTGTTCGGGCCCGACGACATCCGCCTGCGGCGCGCCCAGATCGACGAGGGGCTGGCCCCGCCCGAACGCCGCATGGCCGATCACGGGCGGCTGAACGCCCTGCTGGGCCTGGCCGAGGCGCTGGGCTGCCGCCGTCAGACCCTGCTGACCTATTTCGGGGAAACCGCCGAACCGTGCGGCAATTGCGATCTGTGCGACAGCCCGCCCGATGTGTTCGACGGCACCCAGGCCGTGCGCAAGGCGCTGTCGGCCATCCTGCGGACCGAGGAATGGTTCGGCGCGGGCCACCTGATCGACATTCTGACCGGCAATCTGACCGACAAGGTGCGCGAACGCGGCCATGATCGCCTGCCCACCTTCGGCGTGGGCCAGGATCTGACCCGCGCGCAATGGCAGGGCGTATTCCGACAGATGATGGGCCACGACCTTGTGCGCCCCAACCCCGACCGCCACGGCGCCCTGACCATGACCGACGCCGCCCTGCCGATCCTGCGCGATCAGCAAACCATCACCCTGCGCCGCGACGCCCTGGCCAAGCCCGACCGCCGCCCCGCCGTGCGCGCGCTGGTGTCCGACGAGGATGCGCCGCTCTTGTCGGCGCTCAAGGCAAAGCGCCGCGCCCTGGCCGAGGCCGCCAGCCTGCCCGCCTACATGGTGTTCAACGACCGCACCCTGATCGACATGGCCGAACAGCGCCCCGCCAACCTGGACGCGATGGCCCGTATCAACGGCGTCGGCGCGAAAAAGCTGGAACGTTACGGCGCCGAATTCCTGGCCGTCATCACCGGCGAGGCCGAACAGATGCACCCGACCCGGCGCAAGCTGGCCGGGCGCGACGCGGGCACCGTTTATGACCGGCTGCTGGCCGCGCAGGCCGACCTGATGCGCGGTCCCGACGGCACCGACAAACCGATCAGCTGTTCGTCGTCCCAACTGGCGAAGCTGGCCCAGATGCGCCCCGATGACGAATACGGCCTCGCGCGCATCCTGGGCGAGCGGCGCGCCGAACGCTTCGGCCCCGCCTTTCTGGACGTTCTGCGCATGGCGGACTAGATAAGCGCCACACCGCAACCACGGGGGAAACCATGTTCGTCGTCGTATCGCCTGCCAAGAAACTCGACATGTCGCCGGTCACTGGCATCACGCCCACCACGCCGGATTTCACCAACGAGGCGGCCGAGCTGGCCCAGGTCGCGCGCGGCCTGTCGGTGGGCGATCTGCAAAAGCTGATGCATATCAGCGAAAACCTGGCCAAGCTGAACGCCG
>JAASTF010000216.1 GCA_021767525.1 Paracoccaceae bacterium | reverse complement strand
TGCCCCTCAAACTCCCCGGGATATTTATGGAGAGAAGAAGCAGTGATGCCCGAGGCACGCGTATATCTGGATTACAACGCGACCGCGCCTTTGCGGGTCGAGGCGCGCGAGGCGATGATCGCGGCCTTTCACCTGGTGGGCAATCCCAGCAGCGTGCATGCCGAAGGGCGTGCCGCCAAGGCGCTGGTCGAGCGCGCGCGTGCACAGGTGGCCGAGGCGTTCGGCGCGGACGGTGCGGATGTGATCTTTACCTCGGGCGCGACCGAGGCGGCGGCACTGGCCTGTGCTGGACGCGGGTTGGCGGGTTCGGGGATTGAGCACGACGCGGTGGGGGCCTGGGTGGATGACAGCCTGTCGGTGGATGGGCAAGGCCTTGTGACGGTGGCCGATCCCGCCCGCGCGGTGTTGCAGGCGGCCAATTCGGAAACCGGGGTAATCCAGGATTTGCCGCAGGGGCTGGCCGTGGTGGATGCCACGCAAGCCTTTGGCAAGCTGCCTTTTGCCTTCAACTGGGCCGGGTGCGAGATGGCGTTGATCTCGGCGCACAAGCTGGGTGGGCCCAAGGGCATCGGCGCGTTGGTGGTGCGGCGGGGCACCGATGTGGCCGCGCAGCTGCGGGGCGGCGGGCAGGAAATGGGCCGCCGTGCGGGCACCGAAAACGTGGCGGCGATCGCCGGGTTCGGGGCCGCCGCACAGGCCGCCGCGCGCGACCTGGCGGACGGTGTTTGGGACGGTGTTCTTGAACTTAGAAAAATTCTAGAAAACACCATTGAGGCTGGCTCAAAAGAGACTATTTTGGTCGGGAAAGACGCACCGCGTTTGCCCAATACATGTTGCTTTGTCACGCCCGGCTGGAAGGGTGAGACGCAAGTGATGACGATGGACCTGGGCGGCTTTGCCGTAAGCGCGGGAAGCGCCTGTTCCAGTGGCAAGGTGCGGGCCAGCCGCGTGTTGCGCGCGATGGGATATGACGAGGCCACGGCCGCCTGCGCGATGCGGGTGTCGCTGGGTCCGGACACGACAGAAGAAGACGTGCTGCGTTTCGCCGAGGCGTGGCTGAGCAAGTTGGAACGGCACCGCGCACGCAGCGCGGCGTAACAGGAAAGGAAGCGGCCCATGACGGCTATGGACAAGGTAGAGGTGAAGGAAGGCGTTGATCAGGAAACGGTCGATGCGGTCAAATCCCTTGGCAAGTACAAGCACGGCTGGGAAACCGATATCGAGATGGAATACGCCCCCAAGGGCCTGACCCCCGATATCGTCAAGCTGATTTCCGAAAAGAACGGTGAGCCCGAGTGGATGACGGAATGGCGGCTTGGGGCCTATGAGCGTTGGGTGAGCATGAAGGAACCCGACTGGGCGATGGTGGATTACCCGGAAATCGATTTCCAGGACCAGTATTATTATGCCCGCCCGAAAAGCATGGAAACCAAGCCGCAAAGCCTGGACGAGGTCGACCCCAAGCTGCTGGCAACCTATGAAAAGCTGGGCATCCCGCTGAAAGAGCAGATGATCCTGGCCGGTGTCGAAGGTGCCGAGGACGCGCCTGCCGAAGGCCGCAAGGTGGCGGTGGACGCGGTTTTCGACAGCGTCAGCGTCGGTACGACCTTCCAGAAAGAGCTGGAAAAAGCCGGGGTCATCTTTTGTTCGATTTCCGATGCGATCCGCGAGCATCCCGAGCTGGTCAAGAAATACCTTGGCTCGGTCGTGCCGGTGTCGGACAACTTTTACGCCACGCTGAACAGCGCGGTGTTCTCGGATGGGTCGTTCGTTTACGTCCCGCCCGGCGTGCGCTGCCCGATGGAGCTGTCGACCTATTTCCGCATAAATGCGGAGAACACCGGGCAGTTCGAGCGGACGCTTATAATCGCCGACAAGGGTTCTTACGTCAGCTATCTGGAAGGCTGTACCGCGCCGCAGCGCGACACAGCACAGCTGCACGCGGCGGTGGTGGAAATAATCGTCGAGGAAGACGCCGAGGTGAAATACTCGACCGTGCAAAACTGGTTCCCCGGCGACGAAGAAGGCAAGGGCGGCATCTATAACTTCGTGACCAAGCGCGCCGATTGCCGTGGCGACCGGTCCAAGGTGATGTGGACGCAGGTGGAAACCGGCAGCGCGGTGACGTGGAAATACCCGTCTTGCATTCTGCGCGGCGATGATAGCCAGGGCGAGTTCTATTCGATCGCCATCACCAACAACCATCAGCAGGCCGATACCGGCACCAAGATGGTGCACCTGGGCAAGAACACAAAGTCGCGGATCGTCAGCAAGGGGATCAGCGCCGGTTATGCGCAGAACACCTATCGCGGGCTGGTGTCGATGCACCCCAAGGCCAAGAACAGCCGCAACTATACCCAGTGCGACAGCCTGTTGATCGGCGACAAATGTGGGGCGCACACGGTGCCTTATATCGAGGTCAAGAACAACTCGTCCCGGGTAGAGCACGAGGCGACGACATCCAAGGTGGATGATGACCAGATGTTCTATTGCCGTCAGCGCGGCATGGACGAGGAAGAGGCCGTGGCGCTGATCGTGAACGGGTTTGCCAAGGAAGTGCTGCAGGCGCTGCCGATGGAATTCGCGATGGAGGCGCAGCAGCTGGTGGCCATTTCGCTGGAAGGCTCGGTGGGCTGAGGCCTGCCGCGACTTGGGTGGTTGAGCACGACGCTTGCATATCTGGCGCGGTCGCTTGCGCCGTTGCGCCCTTTGCGCATCGTCGATGTGGGCGCGAACCCGATCGAGGCTCCGCCCTATGACGCGCTGGTGCGTCAGGGGCTGGCGCAGGTCTGGGGGTTCGAGCCGCATCCCGAGGCTGCTGCGCGCCTGCGCGACGCCGCGCCCGAGGGGGTGATCGTGCTGGAACGTGCGGTCGGCACACCGGGGCAGGCGGTGTTCAACGCTTACCCTGCGTCGGAAATGTCGTCGCTGTTCAAGCTGTCCGAGAAAAGCATCGGCTATTTGGGCCATTTCCGTCGACACCTGGGCACCGAAACCGAAATGCCGGTGACGCTGAGCAGCCTGGACCAGATCGACGAGGTGCCCGCCATCGATTTCCTGAAGATCGATGCGCAGGGGGCCGAGGTGGACGTGATCGGGGGCGCTGCGGCCAAGCTGGCGCAGGCCGTGGCGGTTGTGGCCGAGATGCGGTTTTACCGGCTGTACGATGGCGAGCCGGCGATGGGCGATCTGGATGCGGCGCTGCGCGGGCAGGGTTTTGTTCTGCATCGGTTCATCGCGCCGAAATCGCGGATGCTGGGCAACAGCCAGGCCGTGCGGCTGAACCGCCGCGCGGTGGGCAGCCAGCTGATCGATGGCGATGCCGTGTATATCCGCAACCTGGAAGATCGCGACGCGGTCAGCGACGCCCAGCTGGCGCATCTGGCGTTGTTGGCCGATGCGGTGTTCGGCAGCCATGACCTGGTGCTGTGGTGCCTGGACGAGCTGGCCGCGCGCGGTGTGCTGCCGGCCAAGGTCGCCGCGAAATACGTCGACAAACTGCCCGATGGGCTGAAAGCGGAAAGGACCGTCGCATGATCATCACCACCACCAACGCCATCGAAGGGCACAAGATCGTCGAATATCGCGGCATCGTCGTGGGCGAGGCGATCATGGGCGCCAATATCGTGCGCGATATCTTTGCCAACGTGACCGACATCATCGGCGGCCGTTCGGGCGCATATGAAAGCAAGCTGCAGGATGCCCGCGAAACCGCCCTGCGCGAGCTGGAGCAGCGCTGCCTGTCGATGGGTGGCAACGCGGTCGTGGGTGTCGATCTGGATTACGAGGTCGTGGGCCAGTCGATGCTGATGGTCTCGGCCAGCGGAACGGCAGTGGTGATCGCGTGATCCAGAACGCCGACATAGTCGCGCGTCCCGAATTGACGCTGCCCGAGGCCGAGGCCGCGATGATACGCGCGGCTTATGCGGGGGCGGGTGTTATTCTGGAATACGGCTCGGGCGGGTCGACCGTGTTGGCGGCCGAGCTGGGCAAGCGCGTGTTGTCGGTGGAAAGCGATCAGGCCTGGGCGCAGATGATGCGCGACTGGTTCGCGCAGAACCCGGCGAAGGGCGAGGTCGATGTGATCTGGTCCGATATTGGCCCGACCAAGGAATGGGGCCACCCGGTGGATGATCGGGCTTGGAAACGCTTTGCCCGCTATCCGCTGGAGGTGTGGGATCTGCCTGAATTCGCGCATCCCGACGTGGTGCTGGTGGATGGGCGGTTTCGCGTGGGCTGTGCACTGGCTGTGGCCTATCGCATCACCCGCCCTGTGACGCTGTTTTTCGATGATTACGTCCCGCGCAAGCGGTTTCACGAGGTCGAAGAGTTCATCGGCCCCCCGGCCCAGATCGCGGGCCGCATGGCGCGGTTCGATCTGCGCCCGCAACCGATTCCGCCCGCGCATCTGCTGCGCGTGGTGCAATTGATGACCCGGCCCTAAGCGGTCGGCCCGAAACAAAGAGACAGAGAAAGGAAACGACAAATGCTGGAAATCAAGAACCTGCATGTGCAGCTGGAAGAAGAGGACAAGAAGATCCTGAAAGGCGTCGATCTGGCGGTCGAGCCGGGCAAGGTGCACGCCATCATGGGGCCCAACGGGTCGGGCAAGTCGACCCTGTCTTACGTACTGTCCGGGCGCGACGGCTACGAGGTGACCGACGGCACCGCCACGCTGGATGGCGAAGACCTGCTGGACATGGAACCCGAAGAGCGCGCCGCCGCCGGCCTGTTCCTGGCGTTCCAGTATCCGGTCGAAATTCCGGGTGTGGGCAACATGACCTTCCTGCGCACCGCCGTGAACGCGCAGCGCAAGGCCCGCGGGCAAGAGGAAATGTCGTCGACCGAGTTCCTGAAGGTGATCCGCGAAAAGGCCAAAGAGCTGAAGATCGACGCCGACATGCTGAAGCGTCCGGTCAACGTGGGCTTTTCGGGCGGCGAGAAAAAGCGCAACGAAATCCTGCAGATGGCCATGCTGGAGCCCAAGATGTGCATCCTGGACGAAACCGACAGCGGTTTGGACGTGGACGCGATGAAGCTGGTCAGCGACGGCGTGAACGCGCTGCGCGACGCGGGCCGTGGGTTCCTGGTCATCACGCACTACCAGCGCCTGCTGAACCACATCAAACCCGACGTGGTGCACATCATGTCGAACGGCCGCATCGTCAAAACCGGCGGCCCCGAGCTGGCGCTGGAAGTCGAGGAAAACGGCTATGGCGATATCCTGGAGGAGGTGGCGTAATGGCATTGCCGCAGGCAAAACTTGACGCAACCGAGGCCCGTCTGGCGGCGCTGGCGCTGCCCACGGGCGGCAGCTGGATCACCGCCGCGCGCGAGGCGGCCCTGGCGCGTGTCCGCGAAATGGGCCTGCCGGGCCGTCGCGACGAATACTGGAAGTTCACCCGGCCCGACACGCTGATCGATCCGCAGGCGCCCAAGGCGGCGCTGTTCACCCATGACGAGGGGCTGCCATTCGAGGATATGGATCGCCTGCGCGTGGTCTTTGTCGATGGCGTTTTCGATGCCGAGGCAAGCGACGACCTGTCGGCCGCCGGGATCGAGATCGAGCGCCTGGAAACCGCGGCGGCTCAGGACATTCACTGGGCCAAG
>JAASTF010000025.1 GCA_021767525.1 Paracoccaceae bacterium | reverse complement strand
GGGTGCAGGACGCCGCCGCCGCGCTGCCCGTGCGGCTGCTGGACGCGCAACCGGGCGAGGCGGTGCTGGACATGTGCGCCGCGCCCGGTGGCAAGACATTGCAACTGGCCGCCACGGGCGCGGAGGTGACCGCGCTGGATATTTCCGAGGCACGGCTGGTGCGCGTGACAGAGAACGTGGATCGCACCGGCCTGCGCGCCGCGATCGTGGCGGCTGACGCGCTGGAACATACGGGCCAATACGACGCGATCCTGCTGGATGCGCCCTGTTCGGCCACCGGCACGATCCGCCGCCACCCCGACCTGCCCCATGCCAAGGACGGATCCGAGTTCGGCGCGCTGATCGAATTGCAGGCGGCCATGTTGGATCATGCCCTGGGCCTGTTGAAACCCGGCGGGCGGTTGGTGTTCTGCACCTGCTCGCTGCTGCCGGACGAGGGCGAGGTGCAGGTGGACGAGGCGCTGGCACGTCACCCTGGTCTGGTGGTCGACCGCGCCGCGCTGGACCGCCCAGGCGTCGACCCGGCCTGGATCACGGAAGAGGGCGGGTTGCGTCTGCGCCCCGATTACTGGCCCGAAACTGGTGGTATGGACGGGTTCTACATGGCCGTTCTGCGCAAGACTTGACCCGCGCCGCGGCTTGACACCGCGCCGGACGAAGCCAATCGTTGGCCAAACTGGAAACGGGGGCAGATATGGCGGCACCGGGCGAAAACCTGCGCATCAATGGCGAGCGGCTGTGGGACAGCCTGATGGAGATGGCCAAGATCGGTCCCGGCGTGGCGGGCGGCAATAATCGCCAGACCCTGACCGATGCAGATGCCGAAGGCCGCGCGCTGTTTCAACGCTGGTGCCAGGTCGCGGGCTGCGAGATGGGGCTGGACAGCATGGGCAACATGTTCGCCCTGCGCCCCGGCACCGACCCCGATGCGCTGCCGGTTTACGTGGGCAGCCACCTGGATACGCAGCCCACGGGCGGCAAGTATGACGGTGTGCTGGGCGTACTGGCCGGTTTGGAGATCATCCGCACGCTGAACGACATGGACATCCGCACCCGCCATCCCATCGTCGTCACCAATTGGACGAACGAAGAAGGCACCCGTTTTGCGCCTGCGATGCTGTCCTCGGGCGTGTTTGCAGGGGTGCATAGCGAGGACTGGGCCAAGGATCAGCGCGATGCCTCGGGCGCGCGCTTTGGCGATGAGCTGCGCCGGATCGGCTGGGAGGGCGACGAGCCCGTGGGCGCGCGCAAGATGCACGCCTTTTTCGAGCTGCATATCGAACAGGGCCCGATCCTCGAGGCCGAGGGCGTCGATATCGGTGTGGTCACGCATGGGCAGGGGCTGAGCTGGACGCAGATCACGGTGACGGGCCGGGACAGCCACACCGGCTCGACCCCGATGCCGATGCGGCGCAACGCGGGCCTGGCGATGGCGCGGATCATCGACAAGGTGGACGCCATCGCCTGGGGCCATGCGCCCGATGCCGTGGGCGCGGTGGGCCATATCGAGATATCTCCCAACTCGCGCAACGTGATCCCGGGAAAGGCGGTGTTTACCGTCGATTTCCGCAGCCCCGACAAGGCGGTGATCGAGGATATGGAGCGGCGCCTGCGCGAACAGGCGCAGATCATCGCGGATGACATGCAGGTGGAGGTGGCGTTCGAAAAGGTCGGCGGGTTCGATCCGGTGGCCTTCGATGCGGGATGTGTGGGCGCGATACGAGATGCGGCGGAACGCTTGGGATACAGCCACCGCGATATCGTGTCGGGCGCCGGGCACGACGCCTGCTGGATCGCGCAGGTGGCGCCCACGGCCATGATCATGTGCCCCTGTGTCGATGGGCTGAGCCACAACGAGGCCGAGGAAATCACACCGCAATGGGCCGCTGCGGGGGCTGATGTGCTGCTTCATGCCGTTGTCGAAACCGCACAGGTCATCGGCTGAGCGATCCGGACGGCTGTGCAGGCTGGGCGACCTGCGCTAAGCATTCGGCCCTGTTCCGGCCTGAACGCGAAAGGGATGCGGCATGAAACGGTATCGAGTTGGGATGTGCCTGTTGGCCGTAACGATCGTGGTAGGATGCCAGGCGACGGGCACCGGTGGCGGTGCCAGGGCGCCCATTGGCGGCGGTGACGGTCCGACATTCGTGACGGATGACAAGGGGTGTCGATACGAGGTGATCCTGGGCCAACGCCTGCCCATCGTGGATGCGCGCGGCCGCCCGCAATGCGCCAGCCTGTGACCTGATCCAAAGGCGCGGGCTGCGCCCGCACATTTTTGAATGCGCTCGGGCCGCGCCGGCCTTGGGGGCGCTGCCCCCAAACCCCCGGGATATTTCCGGAGAGAGGAAGCGCAAGGCCGGGGGCTTTGGCGACCACGGTTCTCTCTTCATCTTGCCAAGTAAACTCAAATTCCGCGTTTTGTGCCGGGACCTGCGGTCGGTTCGGGCGTCACCGTGGTGCTGGATCGAGGTGGCGGGCACAGCCCGACGCCGAGGCAGGCTGTTGCGCGCCCTTGGGCGCGCGCCTTTGGATAGGATCGGGCATCAAAAAACCCGGGCGCGAACGCCCGGGCCAGTGTCAAAAGAGCTGATGGAAGGAGAACTCAGCTCTTGGAGAATTCGGGATAGGCTTCCATGCCCAGTTCCGACATGTCGAGGCCGTTGATCTCTTCCTCTTCGCCGACACGGATGCCCATGATGGCCTTGAGGATGAGCCAGACGACCAGGCTGACCACGAAGACGAAGGCGCCGATGGCCACGATGCCGACGATCTGCGTGCCGAAGGACGCGTCGCTGTTATAGGCCGGGACGATGAAGGTGCCCCAGATACCGGCGATCAGGTGCACCGGGATGGCGCCGACCACGTCGTCGATTTTCAGCTTGTCCAGCATCGGCACGGTCAGCACCACGATCACGCCACCCACGGCACCGATCCACAGGGCACCGAACAGGCTGGGGGCCAGCGGTTCGGCGGTGATCGACACCAGGCCCGCCAGTGCGCCGTTCAGCGTCATGGTCAGGTCGGGCTTTTTGTACATGATCTGCGACAGCAGCAGGGCGGCAACGGCGCCGGCTGCGGCGGCCATGTTGGTGTTGGCGAAGATGCGCGATACGTCGGTCACGTCACCCACCGTGCCCATCGCCAGCTGCGAGCCACCGTTGAAGCCGAACCAGCCCAGCCACAGGATGAACGTACCCAGGGTGGCGAGTGCCAGGTTCGAACCGGGGATCGGAACGACCTTGCCGTCCTTGTTGTACTTGCCGATACGCGGGCCAAGCACCAGGGCACCTGCCAGGGCGGCGAAACCGCCTGCCGCGTGCACCAGGGTCGAGCCAGCGAAGTCGCTGAAGCCCATCTCGCTCAGCCAGCCGCCGCCCCACTGCCAGGACGCTTCGATCGGGTAGATGATGCCGGTCAGGATGACGACGAAGATCAGGAACGGCCACAGCTTGATACGCTCGGCCAGGGTGCCCGACACGATCGAGGCGGTGGTGGCGCAGAACATCAGCTGAAAGAAGAAGTCCGAGCCGACCGAGGCGTAATCCAGCGAGGCATCCCCCGCCGCCAGGCCAACAGGTTCCAGCGAGGTGATCGAGAACCACGGGCCCATCCAGCCTTCGATCATCCATTCGCCCGGATACATCAGGTTGAAGCCGATCAGCCAGTACATGATGGCCGCGATCGAGAACAGCGCAATGTTCTTGGTCAGCTGCATGGTCACGTTCTTGGAGCGCACCAGGCCGGCTTCGAGCATGGCAAAGCCCGCCGCCATCCAGAACACCAGGAAGCCGCCGATCAGGAACAGGAGCGTGGTGAAGATATACGGGTTGATGTCCGGCGCGGCCTCGGCCTCTTGCGCCAGGCCCATCGAGGGCAGCGCGACCAAGGCGGCGGCGACACCCAGTTTCGTCGTCAGTTTCATCATGGTTTCCTTTCCCCCTGCACGCATCACAGCGCGTCTTCGTTGGTTTCGCCGGTGCGCACGCGCACGGCTTGTTGCAGGTCCAGCACGAAGATCTTGCCGTCGCCGATCTTGCCGGTCTTGGCGGTCTTGGCGATCGTTTCGATGACCTGGTCGGCCATCGCCGCGTTCACGGCGATTTCCAGTTTGATCTTCGGCACGAAATTCACGGCGTATTCTGCGCCACGATAGATTTCGGTATGGCCCGACTGCGCGCCGAAGCCTTTGATTTCCGTCACCATCATCCCGCGCACGCCGATTTCGGTCAGCGCCTCGCGGACCTCTTCCAGCTTGAACGGTTTGATCGTCGCAATGATCAGTTTCACCTTTGTCCCCTTTGCGATCTGCGGCGGAGGGCTCCCGCCTGTTTGCCGGTGCAGAAAATCCCGGCAGACCGGGCATAAGGAAGGTTTGGCGGCGCTGGTCCCTGCGTAAAGCCTGCTCAAATGATTAAAAAATACGCAAATAATCAGTAAAGACTAAAAATTAGGCAGAACAAAAAGGCTTGAGCGGGCGGCACAGGGTCTACATCCCGGCGTTTCGCAGGTATTATCGGTGTAACGAAGACAGGCTCGGGCAGGGCAATTCATGGGTGATTCAGGTCGCAGACGGCCGCCCTTGGTGGCGGACAAGCGGTATTCGAAGCCGACGAAAAAGCCGAAAGCGGCGGCCAAGGGCAAGCAGACCGCGAAAAAGCCGGCGTCCAGAAAACCGGCGCGGCGGCGCAATCCGGTCGTGGCGGCGTTTCTGGCGCTGTTGCGCTTTGCCTGGCGGATCGTCTGGGCTGTGTCCTGGCGGCTAGGGGCGGTGGTGGCGCTGTTTCTGGCGCTGGCCGTGGGCTATTTCTATACGACCTTGCCGGCCTACGACCAGGTGCTGGATGGGCGGCAGCGCGGGTCGGTCACCTTGCTGGATGCGAGCGGGGCCAAGTTTGCATGGCGCGGCGATCAGTTCGGCGGCGTCGTGACCGCGAACATGGTCAGCCCGCATCTGAAGAATGCCGTGGTCGCCACCGAGGACAAGCGGTTCTATCGTCATTTCGGAATTAGCCCGCGGGGCATCGCCAGCGCCATCCGGATCAACCTGCGCGAAGGGCGCGGGCCGTTTTCGGGCCATGGCGGCTCGACTATCACGCAGCAGACTGCCAAGCTGATGTGCCTGGGCGTGGAATATGATCCGGCCGTTTGGGAAACCGAGGCCGATTACGAGGCCGATTGCCGGCGCGGGTCGCTGGGGCGCAAGGCGAAGGAAGCGATCTATGCCCTGGCGATGGAGCTGAAATTCACCAAGGACGAGATCCTGACCATCTATCTGAACCGCGCCTATATGGGTGGCGGTGCCTTTGGCGCCGAGGCCGCGGCGCAGCGGTTCTTTGGCAAGACCTCGGGGCAGCTGACCCCGGCGGAAAGTGCGATGCTGGCGGGGCTGTTGACGGCGCCGACGGCGCTGGCGCCCACCAACAACCTGGAACGCTCGCAAAACCGCGCCGCCGTGGTGATCGGCCTTATGCGCGAGCAGGGCTATCTGTCCGAGGCCGAGGCGCAAGAGGCGCTGGCCAACCCGGCGGAACTGTCCGAGGCGGCCGATGCGCAGGCGGGTGGCTATTTCGCGGATTGGGTGATGTCGGCGGGCCCCGAATTCTTTACGCGCAACACCACCGAGGACGTGATCATCCGCACCACGCTGGACCCGCGTATCCAGCGCGCCGCCGAAGAGGCGATGAAGCAGGTCTTTGAAAACAAGGTGTCCAAGGAGTCGAAGGCACAGGCCGCCATCGTGGTGATGAGTGCCGACGGCGCGGTGCGCGCGATGGTGGGCGGGCGCAAGACCAAGGTCGTGGGCGCCTTCAACCGGGCGACGCAGGCGTTGCGGCAGACCGGTTCGGCGTTCAAGCCGTTCGTTTATGCGGCGGCGCTGGACATGGGGTATTCGGCGGCCGACACGATCGTGGACGAAAGATATTGCGTGACGATCCCCGGCTCGGGCGAATGGTGCCCCGAAAACTATGACAAAGACGTGCATGGCCGCGTTACCCTGGCCGAGGCGCTGCGGGTGTCGCTGAACATCCCGGCTGTGAAAGTGGCGCAAAGCGTGGGTCTGGACATGGTGCGCAAGGTTGCGGCCGATTTCGGAATCGAATCGGACCTTGCGCTTGGGCCGGCGCTGGCGCTGGGGGCCTCGGAATCGACGTTGCTTGAAATGACGGGGGCCTATGCCGGCATCCTGAACGGCGGCTCGGCGGTCACGCCCTATGGCCTGATCGAGCTGCGCATCCAGGGCGATGATGATCCGGTGATGACCGCCTCGGGCGGGATCGGCGAGCGTGTGATCCAGCGCGATGCAGCGGCCGAGCTGACATGGATGATGCACAAGGTCGTGGCCGAGGGCACGGGCCGTCGCGCCGCGCTGCCCGACCGGCAGGCGGCCGGCAAGACGGGCACGACGCAGGCCGCGCGCGACGCGTGGTTCATCGGATTTACCGCCGATTACGTGGCCGGAGTCTGGATGGGATATGACGACAACACGCCGCTGAAGGGGGTCACCGGATCGGGCCTGCCCGCCGAGATCTGGCACGAAACCATGATCCGCGTGCACGAGGGCCTGCCGCCGCGGCCCTTGCCGATGGCGCCGCCCGCCGGCGTTTCCGAGTTCTCGGATCAGCCGGCGCAGCAGGACCGCGACCGCCAGACGCGCAACGGTATCGAAAGCCTTTTGGACAGCCTGTTCGGCGGGGATGTCGAGCCCGGCACCGCCCCGCGCCCGGAAAGCACACGCTAGGGCGCGCCGGTTGCGGCGTGCCTGCCGGTCGGCATCGGGTGTGGCGTCAGCTTGAGGCGCGCAGGTCCGCGATCATGCGGTCAATGTCGCCACCGCGCCGATCCAGCATCGCGCCGATTTCGGTGCGTTCGGTCAGCAGCATGTTCACGCCTTCGATGAAAAGGTTGAAGAACTTGTCGCTGCCCGAGCGGTCGGACACCAGGAAGGTCACGTCGAACGGGGCCTCGCCGCGCAGCTTTGCCACACTTTTCACCTCGATGAAGCTTTTGACCTGGCGTGCGGATTGCACCTCGATCTGGCCGCCGATGAATTCACGAAAGCGGCGGCCGTACTTGACCGAGATATAACGCTGGAACGCATCGGTGAAGGCGCGCAACTGCGCGGGCGACGCGCGGCGGGCATCCACGCCCAGCGTGTAGCGGGCGATGGTGGGCACATCGGCGTAGCGCACGAAAATCCGTTCGAAATCGCGCAGCATCGCGGATTCGGACTTGCCCGAGTTGATAACCGCGTTGATGTCGGCCACCAGCCGGTCGACCAGGGTCTTGGCGTTGGCCGCGGACAGGGCGAAGGCCGGGGTCGGCAGCCAGGGCAGCGCGGCGATGCCTGCGCCGATCAGGCCCAGAACGCCACGGCGGGTGGGGCGGTTATTCCTGCGCATAGGGGTCGGCATACGGGTCATCATAAGGGTCCTCGTAATTCGGATTGTCAGCCGCGGCATACGGATCGTCATAGGCGGCATCGCCAGCCAGTTCGAAGCGCCGGTTCTGCAGGTAGATCAGGCGCGACTGGGCATAGCTGTCGGCACTTTCATACAGCACCGAGTCGACCATGTCACCGAACCGGCCCCTGTCGCCCAACCGCGCCGCGATGCGCGCGCCCCGGGCATAGCCCGCTTCGGGGTTGGGCAGGGTATTCGTCAGCGGGTTGGTGAACACGTCGACGATCCGGCCCATCGTGTCGCGCTGTGTCGACGGGCCCAGCACCGGCAACTCGACATAAGCGCCCTCGGGAACGCCCCAGGTATACAGCGTTTCACCGAAATCGGTCTTGAATTCGGGCATGCCCAACTCGCCGGCGATGTCGATCAGCCCGCCCAGGCCCACGGTCGAGTTCACCGCAAAGCGGAGCGTGTTCATCACCGCGCCCTCGACATCGCCTTGCAGGACATGGTTCACGAAATGACTGGGTTCGCCCAGGTTGTCTGCGAAATTCGACACGCCATCCTGAACCGGAACCGGCAAGGCCGAGACATAGCCGCGCCCAGCCGGGCGCAGCAGCGCGCGATCAAGCTTGCGGTTGAATTCGTGGCGGGTGCGGTTCTCGTCCTCGTAGGGATCGTTGATACCGCTGGCGACGGGGGCGGAACAGGCGGCAAGACCGGCCAGGGTCAGCGCGGCGATCACACTGGGAAATCCAAGGGCAGCACGAATGGTCAAAGGTCGTCTCAACACTGTGTTCAGGGGCTGTATGTAATTCATATGCCGGACAAGCCCACCCCCCGGCACAGGGTTCAATATTGCTGTGGCAGATTCGCGACAGCAATACAAAAGCATTTGATCGCCTGCGCCCACGTGGCAAAACAGTGCCGAGGGACAGGAAATTGAACAGACCGGCGGAAAAACGGATGACGACAAAAGCAATTCAGGCCGGGCGCGCAGAGCTGGCATCGGTGCGCAAGGAAAGTCGCGGGCTGTACTGGTTCGTGGCGGTGTTCAGTTTCTTCGCCAACCTTTTGATGCTGACCGGGCCGCTTTACATGCTGCAGGTCTATGACCGGGTTCTGGGCAGCCGGTCCATCGAAACGCTGATCGCGCTGACGGTGCTGGTGGCGTTTCTTTACGGCATGATGGGCCTTTTGGATTACACGCGGGGGCGCGTGATGGCGCGGGTCGGGGCGCGGTTCCAGTCGCGGCTGGATCAAAGGGTGTTCGATGCGGTGATCCGCAAGTCGGCCCTGAAACCGGACGAGCAGACCTCGGGCGGGCTGCGCGACCTGGAGGCGGTGCAGCGCCTGATGGCCTCGCCGGTGCTGATGGCGTTGTTCGACATCCCCTGGACGCCGTTTTTCCTGCTGGGCATCGCGATCTTTCACCCGTGGCTGGGGTATCTTGCGCTGGTCGGCGGCGCCTTTCTGATCGCTGTGACGATCATCAACCAATATGTCACGCGGCGGCCCATCGCCTCGGCCAACAGCCAGTCGTATCAGGCCGAGATGGTGTCGGGGCAAATCCAGTCCGAATCCGAGATGGTGCAGGCGATGGGCATGCGCAGCGCCGCCTTTTCACGCTGGCAAGCCGTGCGCGACCGCGCGCTGGACAGCCAGATCGGCGCATCCGACCTGGGCGGCACCTTTACCGCCGTCACCAAGACCTTTCGGTTGTTCCTGCAATCGGCGATGCTGGGGCTGGGCGCCTACCTGGTGTTGCAAGGTGAAATGACGGCGGGCGCGATGATCGCCGGCTCGATCCTGATGGGTCGGGCGCTGGCGCCGATCGAGATGCTGGTGAACCAGTGGCCGCAGGTGCAGCGCGCGATCCGCGGCTGGCAGAACCTGGCCGAACTGCTTGGCGAGGTGCCCCCCGAACAGCCGCGCACGGCGTTGCCGAAACCGCGCGCCATCCTGGATGTGCAACAGGCCACCATCGTCCCGCCGGGGGAATCGCAGGCCGCCCTGCGCATGGTCAGTTTCAAGGTCGAGCCTGGCCAGGCCGTCGGCGTGATCGGCCCGTCGGGTGCGGGCAAATCCACCCTGGCGCGGGCGATCACCGGTGTATGGCGCCCGGCGGGCGGCAAGATCCGCCTGGATGGCGCCGCGCTCGATCAATACGAGCCGTCGGTGCTGGGCGAGCATATCGGCTATCTGCCGCAACGGGTGCAGCTGTTCGACGGCACCATCGCGGAAAACATCGCGCGTCTGTCGGCGCAGCCCGATCCGCAAAAGGTGGTGACCGCCGCCAGGAAGGCCGGCGCGCACGATATGATCCTGAAGCTGCCCAATGGCTATGACACGCTTGTGACAGCGGCGGGCGGGCGGTTGTCGGGCGGCCAGGTGCAGCGGATCGGGCTGGCGCGCGCCATGTATTCCGACCCGGTGATCCTGGTGCTGGACGAGCCGAACTCGAACCTGGACAACGAGGGCAGCCAGGCCCTGAACGCCGCCATCCGCCAGATGAAGTCCGAGGGCAAATCGGTGCTGATCATGGCACACCGGCCCGCCGCGATCCAGGAATGCGACATGCTGTTGATGCTGGAAGGCGGCCACCGCGCCGCCTATGGCCCCAAGGAAGAGGTGCTGCGCAAGGTCGTGCAGAACCACCAGGAAATCACCCAAAGCAAGGGCCAGGGGGGCGTCAGATGAGCGAGACGAAACCGCGCTTTTCCGTTGCCGGGCCGATGACCCTGGGCATCCTGACACTGGTGGTGCTGGTCGGCGGGTTCGGCGGCTGGGCCACCTTTACCAACCTGTCCGGGGCGATTATCGCCGGCGGCCAGATCGAGGTGGATCAGAACCGCCAGGTCGTGCAGCACCCGGATGGCGGCGTGGTGGCCGATATCCTGGTCGACGAGGGCGATACCGTCGTCACCGACCAGATGCTGATCCGGCTGGATGACAGCCGGCTGCGCTCGGACCTGGCGATCGTCGAGGGGCAGCTTTACGAAATCCTGGCACGGCGGGCCCGGCTCGAGGCCGAGCGCGACGGCACCGAAACGCTGGAATTCGACCCGCTGCTGATCCAGGCACTGACGGCCCGACCCGAAGTACAAGACCTGATGGACGGTCAGCAGCGGCTGTTCGTCGCGCGGGCGCAATCGATTGCGAACGAGGTCGAACAGCTGCAAAAGCGCCGTGGCCAGATCGCCAACCAGGTCGAGGGGATCGGCGCGCAGCAAACCGCCCTGGACGAGCAGCTTGCCCTGATCGAAAAAGAGCTGGCCGACCAGCAATCGCTGCTGGATCGCGGCCTGGCCCAGGCCAGCCGCGTGCTGACCCTGCAACGCGAGCGGGCCCGTCTGAGCGGGCAGATGGGCGAGCTGGCAGCCCAGAAGGCGCAGGCGCAGGGCCGTATCACGGAAATCGACATCGAAATCATAAAGCTGGGCAACCGGCAGCGCGAAGAGGCGATCAGCAACCTGCGCGACCTGCAATTCAGCGAATTGGAGCTGGTCGAACAACGCCGCGCCCTGATCGAGCGGCTGGATCGCCTGGATATCCGCGCCCCGGTGGGCGGCGTGGTCTACGGTTTGCAGGTGTTCACGCCGCGCTCGGTCATCCGGCCGGCGGATCCGGTGTTGTTCGTGGTGCCACAGGATCGACCGCTGGTGATCGCGGCGCGCGTCGATCCGATTCATATCGACCAGATCAGTGTCGGGCAGGACGTGACCTTGCGCTTTTCCGCGTTGGATCAGCGCACGACGCCCGAACTGACCGGTACGGTCCAGCTGATTTCGGCGGATGCCTTTACCGACGAGGGGCGGGGGATTTCCTATTACCGCGCTGAAATCACCCTCAGCGAGGGTGAGCAGGCCAAGCTGCCTGCCGGCGTGACGCTGATCCCCGGCATGCCGGTCGAGGCGTTCATCCGCACAGCCGACCGCACGCCGATCGCCTATCTGGTCAAGCCGCTCACCGACTACTTCGCGAAGGCCTTTCGAGAGGGGTGAGGCCCGTTTCGCGCGCAGCGCGATGAAACGTCCAGTGGACGGATCGAAGGCCGAACGGGCTGAGCCCCGGGCCGCAGGCAGCTCGAGCTGCTGGGAAAAGAGCGATTAAATCGTGCATCGACAGGTTCCGCCGCGCGATGCGCGACGGCCGGAGCGCCGCGCTTCGCGCGGCGTAGGGGGGCGCTGCCCCCCTCGGCCTTTGGCCTCACCCCCCGGAGTTTACCGGGCAAGATGAAGAGGGCAGCCGTGTCTTTCGGTGTTTTCAAGACGGTTGTCGAAGGCTAGCGTGCCGCTGAGCCTATCAACCAGGAGACCCGATATGAGCGCAATCGAATCCCGTCTTGCCGAGCTGGGCGTGACCCTGCCCGACGCCCCTGCGCCTGCTGCGAATTATGTGCCCTTCGTGGTGTCGGGCAATATGGTTTATGTCTCGGGGCAGATCTCGATGGCCGACGGGCAATTGATCACCGGCAAGCTGGGCGCCGACATGGAGACCGAGGCCGGTGCCGCAGCGGCCAAGACCTGCGCGATTTCGTTGCTGGCGCAGCTGAAGGCAGCGTGCGGCGGCGATATCGACCGGCTGGTGCGGGTGGTCAAGCTGGTGGGATTTGTCAACTCGACCCCCGATTTCACCGAGCAACCGAAGGTCGTCAACGGCGCGTCGGATTTCATGGTCGAGGCGCTGGGCGACAAGGGGCGGCACGCGCGTTCGGCCGTGTCGGCGGCATCGCTGCCGCTGGGCGTCGCGGTCGAGATCGAGGCGATTTTCGAGATCGCGTGATGCTGCCGGACACCTTTCTGCGCGCGCCCATTGCGCATCGCGCCCTGCACGACCGAGCCAATGGGCGGATCGAAAACAGCCCTGCCGCGATCGCCGCGGCGATCGACGCGGGGTATGGGATCGAGATCGATGTGCAGCTGTCGCGCGATGGCGTGGCCATGGTGTTTCACGACTACGAGCTTGACCGGCTGACTGGCGAAACCGGCCCGGTGCGGGCGCGCGATGCGGCAGAGCTGGCGAATATCGCGCTGACAGACGGCCGAGGCGACATGATTCCGACGCTGGGCGATGTATTGAGCCAGGTGGCGGGGCAGGTGCCGCTGCTGATCGAGATCAAGGACCAGGATGGCACGCTGGGGCCAGCCGTGGGCCGGCTGGAGCAGGCGGTGGCCGATGATCTGGAAGGCTATCAGGGCGATGTCGCGGTTATGTCGTTCAATCCCAATGCGGTGCGCGTGTTCGGGGGCATGGCCCCGCGCGTGCCGCGTGGATTGACAACTTGCGGCTTTCCGCCCGAGCACTGGGCACCGGTGCCGCGGCAGCGCCTGGCGCGCCTGGCAGCCATTCCCGATTTTGACGCGGCGGGCGCCTGTTTCATCAGTCATCACCTGGCCGAGTTGGACAGCGCCCCGGTTTCGCGGCTGAAGGCGCGTGGTGTGCCGATCCTGTGCTGGACGGTGCGCACGCCCGAACAAGAGGCCGAGGCGCGCAAGCTGGCCGATAACATCACCTTCGAAGGCTACGCCGCAGAAATCCCGGCTTGAAGGCGCGCGGCCCGGCACCAAGTTACGCGAGGTGGAACAGAGCCGCGACATGACCGAAACCCAGGTGGATATCGAGATCGTTCAAAGCCTTTCGGCGGTTGCCCCCGCCGATTGGGATGGCTGTGCCTGCCCCGAGGCGGCAGATGGCGGCCGGCCCGAAGATCCGTTTACGACGTACCGCTTTCTTAAGGCGCTGGAAGACAGCGGATCGGTGGGTGCAGGCAGCGGCTGGGCGCCGCATTACCTGCTGGCGCGGGCCGAAGGGCAGTTGATCGCATGTGCGCCGCTATACCTGAAATCGCACAGCCAGGGCGAGTATATCTTCGACCATTCCTGGGCCCATGCCTATGAACGGGCGGGGGGGCGCTATTACCCCAAGTTTCAGATCGCAGCCCCCTTTACACCCGTGACTGGCCGCCGCTTTCTGACCCGACCAGGATTTGAAGAAACCGGCATGTCCGCGCTGGTGCAAGGTGCCACGCAGATCGCGGCAAAGAATGGCATATCTTCACTTCATGCCACCTTTTGCACCGGGGCCGAGGCGCGGATGGGCGAACGTTTGGGCCTGATGGCGCGAAGCGGCAGCCAGTATCATTGGGAAAACGCGGGCTATGGCCGTTTCGACGATTTCCTTGCCGCGCTGAGTTCGCGCAAGCGCAAGAATATCCGCAAGGAACGTCAGCGCGCGCAAGATTTCGGCGGGAAGATCGTGCAGCTGACAGGCGATGACATCCAGCCCGATCATTGGGATGCCTTTTGGGCCTTTTACCAGGATACCGGCGCGCGCAAATGGGGGAGGCCCTATCTGACACGTGAATTTTTCGACATCGTGCATGAAACCATGCGGGACGATGTGCTGTTGATCCTGGCGATGCGCGATGGGCGGCCGGTGGCGGGGGCGCTGAATTTCATCGGGCGGACGGCGCTTTTTGGCCGGTATTGGGGCTGTATCGAGGATCACCCCTGCCTGCATTTCGAGTGCTGTTACTATCAGGCGATGGACTATGCCATCGCGCATGGGTTGGCCCGGGTCGAGGCGGGCGCGCAGGGCGAGCATAAGATCGCCCGGGGGTATCTGCCGCGGCATGTGCACTCGTTGCACTGGATCGCGGATCCAGGGTTTGCCAACGCGGTGGCGCAATTCCTGCGCGCAGAACGCGACGCGGTGGATGAAGAGGTCGAGATCCTGACGGATTACGGCCCCTTTCGAAAAACGGAAGAGAAGGAACAGGAATGACCGAAAAGCTAAGCGACACGGGCCGCAAGACGATGCTGGAGCCGCTTTTGGAAAATGGCTGGTCCCTGGACGAGGGCCGGGATTCGATTTCCAAGGAATTCGTGTTCGACGATTTCGTGACGGCCTTCGGTTTCATGACGCGCGCGGCCATCTGGGCCGAGAAATGGGATCACCACCCGGAATGGTCCAATGTTTACAAGACCGTCAATGTCACGCTGACCACGCATGATGTGGACGGGCTGTCGTCGCTGGATGTGAAACTGGCACGCAAGATGGACCAGATCGCGGGCTAGGGCGTGGCATCGTCGCGCGCGCCCAGCGGAAAGGCGACCCGATATGCCAACCCGGTGGGTTGATAGGTGATATCGACCTCGCCGCCCAACATGATCTGCGTGTATTCGCCCAAAATCTTGCTGCCGAAGCCGACGCTTTCAGGGGCCTGAACGTCTTGGCCGCCGCTTTCGATCCAGCGGAAGTGCAGCGTTTCATCATCGGCGATATCCCAGTTTACGGTCACGGCGCCCGACTGGCTGGCCCAGGCGCCATGTTTCATGGCGTTGGTGCCCAGCTCGTTGATCAGCAGCATGAAGGTTTGCGCCTGGTCGTTCGACAGCTTGATCCGCGGGCCCGAGATATCCAGAGACTGCGCCGGCTTGCCGGCGCGGAATGGCGCGATACAGGTGCGAATGGTTTCTTCCAGGTCGCCGGATGCGTGGCCTTCGTTATCCTGGTTCTGTGCCAAAAGGCTGAGCCGTGGCATCAGCCGGTCGATGAAGTTTTCGGGTTTGCCGGTTGCCATGATGACGCGCGAAATCACGCCCATCATCGTGACGATGTTCTTGGCCCGATGGCGGTATTCCTGCGCCAGCAGCTCGGACATGCGCTGGGCGCGGCGCTCGGTTGTTATGTCCTGGATCGCCACATACCCTGTGGCCAGCCGCTTGGTGCCGTTCACAGTTTCAAAGCGGCCCAGCTTGCGGATTTTGACCCAGCGCGCATTGCTGTCGGGCCCGGCCAGCCGGTGGACGATCTCGAAGAAATCCGACTGTTTGGGGTCTTGCAGCTTGGTGATTTCGTGATCCACCGATGGGCGGTCTTCGGGATGGATGCGGTCATGCGCGGCGGCGCGCGGCATCTCGCGGTTGGCGGGCAGGCCCAGTATATCGGCGGCCATCTGGTCCAGCACGATGGTGTCGGCCAGAAAATCAATGCTACCCAGGCCCACATTCGCAAGCTGGAGTCCCAGCTTCTTTGCTTCGAGGTCCCAATAAACCGGCGCGTGCTGTGCCGTTTTTTCCGTGGGGTCGTCTATCATCGTTTTCCGGCCCATCCGAAACCCCCGTCCAAGCTCGTCCAAAGCGGGGGCTTTCCTTGCGTTTACCGCGTCGCCGCGGCCTTTTGGCTGTCGCGCAGGATCAGGCAACGGCGAATTGGCCGGCAGGAATTGGCGCGAAAGGCCACCCTCGGCCAGGCTGTTAGCACGTCCTGCGTGACGTCAGGCGCCCGAGAGTCGTGACATGTCGGGCCTTGTTCTCCCTAATGATGAACCTAGGGTTAATCTTACGCATTAAACCATGACATAGGTGACGCAAGGTAATATGACGACGGATTGCACACGATGCCCGCTTAGAAAACTTCCATGTTTCGAGGATGTTAGCGAAAATGAGCTGAAATTCTTACAGCGTTTCAAGCATGGTGAGATTATTGTCGATGCTGGAATGCCGCTGTTGGCGGAAGGCACGCGAAGCCCGCAATTGTTCACCGCCCTCGAAGGTATGGGGGTGCGCTACAAGCTGTTGGAGAACGGGAATCGGCAGGTTCTGAACTTTGTTCTGCCAGGAGATTTCCTTGGGTTGCAGGCCGGTGTGATGAAGCAGATGACCCATTCGGTCAAAGCAACGACCGCGATGAAGCTGTGCGTGTTCGACCGCGACGAGCTGTGGTTGCTGTTCAAGGACAGCCCCGAACAGGCCTATGACCTGACATGGATCGCCGCCGTGGAAGAGCATTTCATGGGCGAGGCGCTGGCCTCGGTGGGGCAGATGTCGGCGGTCGAGCGGATTTCATGGGGGCTGCTGCGCTTTTTCCACCGTTGCGAACGCCTGCACCTGACCGAGGGCAATCGCTGCCCGTTTCCGTTTCGCCAGCAGGATCTGGCCGACGCCGTCGGTCTGTCCCTGGTGCACACCAACAAGACGCTGATGAAGATGCGCGATAACCAGTTGCTGTCGCTGAGCGACGGCAGCCTGGCGATTCACGATTTCGAGCGGTTGGAACAGATTTCGCCGTTGGAATTGCCGCGAAACGGTGTGCGCCCGCTGATCTAATCGCGGCTTAGCCCGCCACGCTCAGATAATTGGTGGCATAGCTTTCATACCAGTCCAGGCAGCCGGGATTGGCCATCGCGTCGGGGGTGGCGACCTTGTCCATCGGCTGACCAAGAAGGCGTTTCTTGATCGGCACCTCCATCTTTTTGCCGGTCAGCGTGTAGGGGATGTCGGGCGCCACCTCGATCCTGTCGGGCACGTGGCGGGGCGAGGCGCGGGATTTCAGGTCGGCCACGATCTGGGCGCGCAGATCGTCGGTAAGGGTCGCGCCGTCGACCAGTTTCAGAAACAAGATCATGCAGCTTTCGCGGCCCAGGTATTCCAGGTCGACCACCAGGCTGTCGGCGACCGTGTCGCGGTCTTCGACCACGCGGTAGATGTCGGCCGTCCCCATGCGGATGCCGTGACGGTTGATTGTGGCATCGGACCGGCCATAGATGATCGCGCCGCCCTGCGCGGTGATTTTCACCCAGTCTCCGTGCCGCCAGACGCCGGGATAGTGTTCGAAATAGCTGGATTTATAGCGTTCGTCGCCCTCGTCGCCCCAGAAATAGAGCGGCATCGACGGCATCGGCACCGTGCAGACCAATTCGCCCACTTCGTCGATCAGCGCGTTGCCGTCATCGTCGAAGGCCTGCACCGCCGCCCCCAGCGCGCGGCACTGCATTTCGCCCACGCGCACGGGCAGCATGGCGTTGCCGGCCAGAAAGGCACCGGCGAAATCGGTGCCGCCGGCGATGGGGGCCAGCCAGATATCTTCGCCCAACTCGGCCCAGATCCAGTCATACGCCTCGGGCGGCAGGGGCGAGCCGGTCGAGCCGACGGCGCGCAGTGTGTCGAGTTTTGCCACCTCGCGCGGTTTCACGCCCGCCTTCATGCAGCCGATGAAATAGGCCGCGCCCGCGCCGAATGACGTGGTGCCGGTGCGCTCGATGAAGCGCCACAGGCGGCCCGCGTCGGGGTAGTTGGGGTTGCCCTCGGCCAGGGCGATGGTGGCGCCGGTCAACAGGCCCGCGACCTGCGCGTTCCACATGATCCAACCGGTCGAGGTGAACCAGCTGAATGTCTCGTCCGGGCCAAGGTTGCCGTGCAGCCCTTGCAGCACCAGGTGCTCCAGCACGATGCCACCGTGACCGTGCACGATGGGTTTCGGGCTGCCGGTGGTTCCCGAGGAATAGACCACCCATAGCGGATGATCGAAGGGCAGTTTTTCGGGAGTCAACTCGGCCGGCTGTGCCAGCAGATCGGCCCAATCGTGCCGCGTGGTGTGGCGCGGGTCCACGCCCGCCGCCGCGTCCAGCGTGATCCAGTGTTCCAGCGTCGGAAGCCCGTCGATCAGGGCCTGCACCTCGGCCGTGCGGTCGCGCCATGTGCCGGTGAAGTCATAGCCCGAGACGGTAAAGATCGCCTTGGGCGCGATCTGGTCGAACCGTTCCAGAACCGTCGGCGCGCCCATATCGGTGGCGCAAAGTGACCAGGTGGCCCCGATGGACGCGCAGGCCAGGAAGGCGATGATCGTTTCGGGCGTGTTGGGCAGATAGCCCACAACGCGGTCGCCTGTTTCGATCCCCATGCCGCGCAGGCTGGCGGCCAGCGCGCCGACGCGGTCCCGCAATCCGTCCCATGTCAGGGTGGTCAGGGTGCCATCCTCGGCCTCGTGGTGGATGGCCGGGTGGCCCGGGCGCACGTGGCGCAGCACCTGGTCGACATAGTTCAGCGTGGCACCCGGAAACCACACCGCGCCCGGCATGCCATCCTTGGCCAGGGCCTTGTCGAAAGGGGTGGGCGAAGTCAGGCCGTGATAGTCCCAGATCGAGCGCCAGAAGGCATCGGGTTGATCGATCGACCACTGCCACAGCGCGTCGTAATCGGGGAAATCAAGCCCTCGCGCGCTGGCCAGCCAACGCATATAGGCCGCCATCGTGCTGGCATTGGCGAAGGTTTCGGACGGTGTCCAGATACCGTTTTGCAGCGTCATTCCCATGCTCCCATGATGCTGGGCGCATGGTTCGCGGGGGGCGGCGCGGGTGTCAAGGCCACCCGCCCCCCGTGCGGGCGTTACATGGCGTCCAGCAGCGCCTCGCCGGCCGAGGTTTCGCAGGTGCCGGGGCTGCCTTCGACGTTCAGGAT
Organism: Paracoccaceae bacterium; assembly: GCA_021767525.1. GTDB lineage: Bacteria > Pseudomonadota > Alphaproteobacteria > Rhodobacterales > Rhodobacteraceae > Lutimaribacter. The sequence continues at coordinate 1,438 of JAASTF010000025.1, read as the reverse complement.
CTTGACCACGCCATCCTCGACCAGCATGGCGTAGCGCTGCGACCGGGCCATTAGACCGGCGGGCGGCGCGTCGAAATCCATGCCGATCGCCTTGGTGAATTCGCTGGCCGGATCGCCCAGCATTGTGATGCCCGCATCAGAGGCGCCGGTGTCCTTGCCCCAGGCGCCCATCACGAAAGGATCGTTGACCGAGATGCAGATGATCTCGTCCACGCCTTTTGCGTCGAACTGGTCCTTGGTGCGGATAAAGCTGGGCACGTGTGCCGAATGGCAGGTGGGCGTATAGGCGCCCGGCACGGCAAAGATCGCGACCTTGCGGCCTTTCAGCTTGTCCGACAGTTTCACCTGCTGCGGTCCATCAGTGCCCATCATGGTCAGCGTTGCGTCGGGCAGTTTGTCGCCTGTGGAAATGGCCATGGAGTGTCCCCTTCGTCCTTGGTTGGGTTTGCGTTTCCTGTAGGGGTGGATATAGGCTCCGCCGCGATACAAGACCAACGGAATTCTTTGCAGGGGGTGGGCGATGAGCCATGTGGTTGTGGTAGGGGCCGGGCAGGCCGGTGCGTCGCTGGTGGCCAAGCTGCGGGCGCTGGGGTTCGACGGCAAGATCACCATGATCGGGGATGAGCCCGCACCGCCCTATCAGCGCCCGCCACTGTCCAAGAAATACCTGCTGGGCGAGCTTGAGGTCGAGCGGCTGTATCTGCGGCCCGAAAGCTTTTACACCGAGAATATGATCGACCTGCATGTGAACCAGCCTGTCACCGCGATTGATCGCGCGGCCAAGCAGGTGACCGCGGGCGACCAGGTGCTGGATTATGACCAGTTGGTGCTGACCACCGGCTCGACGCCGCGCCGCTTGCCCGCGGCCATCGGCGGCGATCTGGCGGGTGTCTATACCGTGCGCGATCTGCACGATGTCGACAGCATGGCGTCCGAGTTTCGCGCAGGTGCGCGGGTGCTGATCGTCGGTGGCGGGTATATCGGGCTGGAGGCTGCGGCGGTCGCGGCCAGCAAAGGATTGCAGGTGGTGCTGGTGGAAATGGCCGACCGTATCCTGCAACGGGTCGCCGCGCCGGAAACCAGCGCCTATTTCCGCGATCTGCACCGCGCGCATGGCGTCGATATCCGCGAGGGCGTTGGCCTGACCCGGCTGCTGGGCGAGGATCGCGTGACCGGTGCGGTGCTAAGCGACGGGTCCGAGCTGTCGCTGGATTTCGTGATCGTCGGTGTGGGCATCGCGCCCGCCACACGGTTGGCCGAGGCGGCGGGGCTGGAAATCGACAACGGTATCGCCGCGGACGAATTCGGCCATACCAGCGATCCGGCGATCTGGACGGCGGGCGATTGCGCCAGTTTTCCCCATGCGGGCGGGCGGTTGCGGCTGGAATCGGTGCCCAACGCCATCGACATGGCCGAATGCGTGGCCGAGAATATCATG
>JAASTF010000024.1 GCA_021767525.1 Paracoccaceae bacterium | reverse complement strand
GATGAAAAGGCCGCCGACCAGGCCGCCGTCAACGCCATGCGCGACCAGTTGAACCTGCTGGATATCCAGGGCGTCGTCGTCATCGGCGAGGGCGAGCGGGACGAAGCACCGATGCTGTATATCGGCGAAGAGGTGGGCAGCGGCACAGGCCCCGCCGTCGATATCGCGCTGGACCCGTTGGAAGGCACCACCCTGACCGCCAAGGCCATGCCCAACGCGCTGACCGTCATCGCGATGGCGCCGCGCGGCACCCTGCTGCACGCGCCCGACACCTATATGGACAAGCTGGCCATCGGCCCGGGCTATGCCCCCGGGGTCGTGTCGCTGGACATGACGGCCAAGGAACGGGTCGAGGCGCTGGCCAAGGCCAAGGGCTGCAAGCCCGGCGATATCACCGTCTGCATCCTGGAACGCCCCCGCCACCAGGACATGATCGCCGAGGTGCGCAGCACCGGCGCCGCGATCAAGCTGATCACCGATGGCGATGTGGCCGGCGTGATCCACTGCGCCGAAGCCGAAAAAACGGGCATCGACATCTACATGGGCACCGGCGGCGCGCCCGAGGGCGTTCTGGCGGCCTCGGCCCTGAAATGCATGGGCGGGCAGTTCTTCGGCCGGCTGGTGTTCCGCAACGACGACGAAAAGGCCCGCGCCGCCAAGGCCGGCATCACCGATCTTGACCGCGTCTATACCCGCGACGAGCTGGTGACGGGCGACGTGATCTTTGCCGCCACCGGCGTCACCGATGGCTCGATCGTGTCGGGCATCAAGCGCAGCCCTGGCTTTGTCGAAACCGAAACCATCCTGATGCGCTCGCGCACGGGCTCGGTCCGGCGCATGATCTACCGCACGCCGGTCGAATAAGGCCGGCATGGCGTTTCTAGGCGTCGAAACCTCGCTGACGGGGCGCCGCTGGGTTGGCCCCGGCACCGAGATCGAGCGCCAGGCCGAGGCGATGGCCCAGCAGACCGGCCTGCCCGCGCCGCTATGCCTGACGCTGGCGCGGCGTGGCGTGGCACCTGACGAGGCACAGGCGTTCCTGGAACCGCAACTGCGCGATTTGCTGCCCGATCCGCGCGGTTTGCGCGACATGGAGGCGGCAGCCACGCGGTTTCTGGCGGCGGTCAAGGGCCGGCAGCGCATCGCGATCTTTGCCGACTACGACGTGGATGGCGGCAGCTCGGCCGCGCTGCTGATCTGGTGGCTGCGTGGCATGGGGCAACAGGCCACGCTCTATGTGCCCGACCGGATCGACGAAGGGTATGGCCCGAACGAACCCGCGATGACCGCACTGGCCGCGCAGCACGACCTGATCATCTGCGTGGATTGCGGCACGCTGTCCCATGACGCCATCGCCGCGGCCAAGGGCGCCGACGTGGTGATCCTGGACCACCACCTGGGCGGCGAAACCCTGCCCGACTGCGTGGCCATCGTGAACCCCAACCGGCAGGATGAAAGCGGCGAGCTGGCGCATCTTTGCGCGGCGTCCGTGGTGTTCCTGATGCTGGTCGAGGCAAACCGCCAGATGCGGGCCGAGGGCGCGCAAGGCCCTGATCTGATGGGCCTTTTGGATCTTGTGGCGCTGGCCACCGTGGCCGATGTGGCGCCGCTGATTGGTGTGAACCGCGCGCTGGTGCGGCAGGGCCTGCGCGTGATGGCCCGGCGCGAACGGCCGGGTCTGGTGGCCCTGTCGGACGTGGCGCGCATGGACAGCGCCCCGCGCGCCTATCACCTTGGGTTCCTGTTGGGGCCGCGGGTGAACGCGGGCGGGCGCATCGGCGCGGCCGATCTGGGTGCGCGCCTGCTGGCCTGCGCCGACCCGCACGAGGCGCTGGCGATGGCCGAACGGCTGGACCAGATGAACAGCGAACGGCGCGAGATCGAGGCCCAGGTGCGCGATGCCGCCCTGGCCCAGGCCGAGGCGCGCGGGCTGGACGCACCGCTGGTCTGGGCCGCGGGCGAAGGCTGGCACCCGGGCGTGGTGGGCATCGTCGCCAGCCGGCTGAAAGAGGCCACCAACCGCCCCGCCATCGTCATCGGGTTCGACGGGGACGAGGGCAAGGGCTCGGGGCGGTCGATCTCGGGCGTCGATCTGGGCGCCTCGATCCAGCGGCTGGCGGCCGAGGGGCTGCTGCTCAAGGGCGGTGGGCACAAGATGGCCGCTGGCCTGACCGTGGCGCGCGCGCAGCTGGAACCGGCGATGGAGCGGCTGGCCGAGCTGTTGGCCCGCCAAGGCGCCGGCCAGGCCGGGCCCGCCGATCTGCGGCTGGACGGGATGCTGATGCCGGGCGCCGCAACGCCCGACCTGATCGACCAGTTGGAATCGGCGGGCCCCTACGGCGCGGGCGCCCCTGCCCCACGCCACGCATTCCCCGACATGGCGATCCGCTTTGCCAAGCGGGTGGGCACCGGGCACCTGAAACTCAGCTTCGGCGACACCACCGGGCCGGTGCTGGATGCGATCTGTTTCGGCGCCTTCGACGGTCCGCTGGGCGCTGCGCTGGAAGGGCATAACGGCGCGCGCTTTCACCTGGCGGGCCGGATCGAGATCAACGAATGGGGCGGCCGGCGCAGCACCCAGCTGCGCCTGGAAGACGCGGCCCCCGCCACCTGACACGGCCCGCGCGATTTGTCTGAAAAATCTGTGACCGGCTGCATTTTTCCACTTGCACGCAGGCCCCGCATTTTCTAAACACCGCCCACACCAAGAGTGGCCCGTTCGTCTATCGGTTAGGACGCCAGGTTTTCAACCTGGAAAGAGGGGTTCGATTCCCCTACGGGCTGCCACTTTCCCCCAAGACTGCCCATTGCCTCACCCAAAAGCCGCGTTTCGCGTATGGCGATGTCATTAGCTTTGGCCAACCGTTGGAATGGCGATTTCGGTGCCTTTTTCGGGGTCGAACACGGTGTGCCGGGCGCGGCCTTCGCGTTTTGAGGCGTATAGCGCCACGTCGGCATCGGCCATCATCGCGGCCACGTCGGGATGGCGATAGAGATCGGAATGGGTGGTGCCAATGCTGCCTGCGATGCGGCAGGTGTCGCCCTCGAACGGAATCGGGGTTTGCAGCCGTTCGATGATGCGGCGGGCGATGCGATCCAGCCGCGCGGGATCGGTCAGCCCGTGCAGCACCAATACGAATTCATCGCCGCCGACGCGCGCGATGGTGTCCTGCTCACGGGTTTCGTCGACCAGGATGCGGGCGACCTGTTGCAACACGTGATCGCCCGCCGCGTGCCCCAGCGTATCGTTGACCGATTTGAAGTAATCGAGATCCAGATGCATCAGCGCGAAGGGGGCACCACTGTCGCCAAGCCGATCCAGCACGTGATCCAGCGCGCGGCGGTTTTTCAGGCCGGTCAGCGTGTCGGTGAAGGCCTGCTCTTCGGCGGCGATCTTGGCCACCTGCAGGCGCTGGTTCAGCTTGCGGCTGGCCTCCATCGCCGCGGATTTCGCCTCGACCAGATAGAGCATTTCCACCGTCATGTCGGTGGCCGCGAAATCCGCGCTGGTCAGGGCGTAATCGCGCACCGCGTCCAGGATCGAGATGCCGAAAGACAGGTTCACCACCGCCCCGTCCTGCCAGGGCACCAGGATGCCCTTGAACCCGGTGCGCGGCGCGTCGCGAAATTGCAGATGCAGCCGCGCGCCCGAGGCCCGGCGCAGATCCTGCATCGACGACAGGCCACGCGGGCGCTGCACCTCGAACAGCTCGAGGAAACGGGCATTCACCAACTGATCGGCCGGGCGCAGCTTGCGCAGGGTTTCACCCGCATGCGCAACATGGCCCGTCGCCGACAGCACAAGATGCATCGGGCACAGCGCGTTCAGCACGGGTATCAGGGCCTGAATCTCCATCGTCAGCCCGCCCGCGCGCCCAGGTGAAAGCTGCGCCCCTCGGCATAGGCGGTTTCGACAAGCGCGACCGAGATTTCCTCGGTGCCGCCCGAACTGCCGCGGTGATCGAGGATGACAAGCGCGCCGTAATCGTCTGCCATCGCCCGCAAAACCCCCACCAACACATGGCCGAAACCGGGATAGCTGCCGTGCACCGTCAGGCTGAACTGGTTGCCGGCATGGTCGCGCAGCTCCAGCCGCGGCAGATCGAGGTCGTCCACCGCAAGCCGCGCCCGTTCCGGCAGCTCGTCCAGGGAATGCAGGAAATCGACGAAATCGACCCCGCCAAAGCGCAAAAGACGGCGCAGCGCCTCGGTATTGGGGTGCGAGACAAGATAGGTGCCGATATCTTCCAGTACGTCGTCGCGCGGCTTGCCCAGCGTGTCAGTGATCGCGTCCAGCACCCGCCAGGTCAGCGACGGATCATAGCGCAGCATCGCCTCGAATCCGTCAAAGCCCAGATGCGCCGCGCGCGTCACCTCGGCCCAGCGATCATCGCCATAGGCATCGCGCACAAAGCATTCGATTGCCCGGTTTATCAGGCCGTGCATCGCCCCAATCCTTTCCACTCGTCTGCCGGACAGGATAGGAAGCGGGCCGTTAACAATCTCTCAATACATTCAATTCTAGGGGTTTTCCTGCCCCTAAAAGTCGGTCGGGGCGCCGCCCTCGGCCTTGCGGCGGGCGACGAAATCGGCCAGCTCGTCGCGGATCGCGTCGTCCAGCGGCGGCGCCTCGAAGCTGCCGATGATGTCCTTGTAGACGCGATGCGCGCGCTCGGGCGTCCAGACGGCGCCGGCGGCCTCCCATGCTTCGTAATTGTGCCAGTCCGACAGGAACGGCTGGTAGAAGGCGGTGGTATAGCGGTCTTGCGTGTGCTGGGTGCCGAAGAAATGCCCGCCCGGCCCCACATCGCGGATCGCATCCAGCGCCAGGCCATCGGCCGAGGTGTCCCAGATCGCCGGTTCGAAATAGCGCTGGATCTGCTGCAACAGCTCGCAATCCATCACGAACTTCTCGGGCGACGCGATCAGCCCACCCTCCAGCCAGCCGGCCGCGTGATAGACTATGTTTGTGCCCGATTGCACCGCCGCCCACAGGCTGTTCGAGGTTTCCCACATCGCCTGCCCGTCCGGCACATTGGCCGCGCACACCCCCGACGAGCGCATGGGCAGCCCGTAAAACCGCGCCATTTGCCCGGTCATCTGGGTCGAGCGCATGTATTCAGGCGTGCCAAAGGCCGGCGCGCCCGATTTCATATCGACATTGCTGGTAAAGGTGCCGATCACGCAGGGCACACCGGGGTTGATGTACTGCGCCAGCGCAATGGCGCACAGCCCCTCGGCCAGCGATTGCGCCACGGCGCCGGCCATCGTCACAGGTGCCATGGCGCCGGCCAGCGTGAACGGCGTGACCACCAACCCCTGCCCCCGCCGCGCCAGCCGCATCCAGCCGTCCAGCATCGGCTCGTCATGTTTCAGCGGCGAGGTCGAGTTGATGTTGGTGTACATCCGCGGGGTGGCCTCGAATTCCTCGTGGCTCCATCCGCCGCCAATGCGCACCATCTCCATCACGTCCTCGACCCGCTCGCGGCCCAGGCTGTAGGCGTGCATGACCTTGTCGGTCAGCGTCAGCTTGTCATACAGCACGTCCAGGTGCCGCACGCTGGCGTGGATATCCACCGGCTCGACCGGGTAGCCACCGGCGAAATGGATGCAGTTGAAATACTGCGTCAGCTTCAGCAGGTTCTGGCACATTTCGCGGGTGCCGGGCAGCTTGCGACCCAGTTCCATGTCCCAGTAGTTGGGCGGGGACGAGACATTGCCGAACAGGATATGATTGCCGCCGATGGTGATCTGCCGGTCGGGGTTGCGCGGTGTCAGGGTAAATTCCGATGGGCACTTGGCCACCATCTCCATCACGAAATCGCGGCCCATGCGCACGTTTTCGCCGTCGATGGTGCAACCGGCCTGCCGCAGAATGCCCAGCGCCTCGGCGTTCAGAATCTCGATTCCGATCTCTTCCAGGATCGTCATCGCCGCCTCGTGGATCGCGGCCACGCCCTCGGGCGGCAGCGGCTCGGTCGGGCGGTCGGTGTTTACGGGAATGCGCCAGGGCATCTGCTCGATCACGGCAGTGCCGCGCCGGGCGGCGTTGCCGGCGCGACCGCCGCCGCGGCGCTTGCGTGTGGGGGTGGCGAGCTCGGCCATGGTGATCCGCTCCTGTGCTGGCATTCGGGTTCAGCAGATCATGCGCGGCACGCACCGTTCCTGTCGGTTCGCGACGCAAAGCGTCGGATTCAGGCGCTGCTACGGGTGCTCGTGGCCCAGCCAGGCGGGCAGATGACCGATATCGGGCAGCACCGCGTCGGCCATCGGCGCCAGTTCGTCGGCGCCGGCCATGCCGGTCAGCACGCCCACGGTGCGCATGCCGGCCGCACGGCCCGCGATCAGGTCGTGCAGGCTGTCGCCCACCATCAGCACGGTGTCGGGTGCCAGGCCCATCGCCTGCGCAAAGGCCAGCAGCGGATCGGGCGCCGGTTTCGCGCCATGTCCGCTGTCGAAACCGGCGATGAAATGGAACCGATCGGCCACGCCGGCGGCGTTCAGATGGGCATGGGCGCCCGCCTCGGTATCATTGGTCATCACACCCAGCCGCAAATCGCGCGCGGCCAATCCATCCAGAAAAGGCGCCAGCGGCACCGCGGGCGCCAGTGGGGCGGCGGCGGCCTGGCGCATCAGAAACGCCTCGATCTCGGGCAGGCTCGCATCTGGCAGGGCGCTGGCCAGGCATTCCGCCGCCTCGCGGTTGGTGCCGGCGATCACCGGGCTGTCGGGGTGAAAGGCGCCCGCTGCCAGGTCGAACCGGGCCGCATCGGCCAGGGCCCGGGCACGTGCCGGATCGCCGCCCGACAGCGTGTCGATCACGCCCGCCGCCCAGCCGTTCCAGGTGGCGCCGAAATCGAACAGCGTCCCATCCTTGTCGAAAATGATCCCCGTGATCCGCATGTGCTGCCCTGCCTGTTTCCCCCTGGGCAAGACTGACCAAGCCGCACGCCGGCCACAAGCCCCGTTGCTTGACTTTCGCCCGCTTTGACGCCCTTGTGACGCCATGAGCACCGACGCGCCTTACCGCCTGCACCAATCGCTGGGCTATCACCTGTCGATCGCCGCCCGCCTGCAAGAGCGGCGGCTGGACGAACAGCTGCGCACCCTGGGCCTGACGCGCACGACATGGTGCATCCTGCTGGCCGTCGGGAACGAGGGGCTAAGCCAGCCGTCGGACATCGCCGAATTCGTGGGCATCGATCGCACCGCCACCAGCCGCGCCCTGCGCCATATGGAGGATGACGGGCTGCTGGCACGGTCCTCGGGCACCGAGGACAAGCGCACCCGCCGGGTCGAACTGACCGACAAGGGCTCCCGAGCGATCCGCAAGGCCACGCCCTTTGCCCGCGAAAACGCGCAGATCATGGGCGCCCAGCTGGCCCCGGGCGAAGAGGACGAGTTGAAACGCCTGCTGACCAAATTGCAGGGCGATGCCGGGCTGCCGCTGAAAACGCTGTGACGCGGGGCCTGGCCTAGGTCCAGTGCATCTGCGCCCCGCCCGGCAGGGCGGCCCGCGCCTGGCCCGGCGCGGTGTAGGCATTGCCGGTTTCGTCGCAAAAGCGGATCACCCAGGCATCATCCATCATCAGGAAATCCAGAACCGCCCCCAGAAAGACGGGATCGGCGGCCTGGGCGCGCAGATCGGCCTCGTTCACACCGGTGGCGCCCATGAACACGGGCAGCAGGTCGTCATTGGCGGCAAGCCAGCCCAGCGCGGTCAGCGCGAGGGTTTCGGCGGCTTCTTGCGTATAGGACAATTCTAAAGGATCCCGGAAAGGTTTTCTTAACCTTCGTTCATAAAACTCTGCTCATGAGAATTGCAAGGTACAGGACTTTGCCATGCCCGGCCGTGTGCTGATCGTCGACCCCCTTCCGACAAACCGCATCGTGATGCGGGCCAAGATGAACGCCGCCTATTTCGACACCGAACTGGCCGCCAGCGGGGCCGAGGCGCTGGCGCAATTGTCCAATCCGGGCGCGGCGCTGGTGCTGATCACGGCGGACCTGCCGGATACGACCGCGCTTGCGCTGTGCCAGCGGATTCGCGCACTGCGTACCGCCGGGACTTTGCCGGTGGTGATGATCGGGCGCAATTGGGATACCGCGCGGCGCATGGATGCCTTGCAGGCAGGCGCCGACGCGGTGCTGGATCACCCTGTCAGCGATACGCTGCTGATGGCGCAGATCCGCTGCCTTCTGCGCACGCGCGAAGGGCTGGACGAGCTGCGCCTGCGCGAAGGGTCAAGCCGGGCGCTGGGACTGGCCGAGCCGCCGCAATCCTTCCAGCATCCGGCGCGTGTCGCGGTCATTCCCGACGATGTGCCCGCAGCCGCGCGACTGGCGAAAACCCTGGATGCCCGCCTGCCCCATGCGGTGGCTGTCGCCGAGGGGGCGGCGCTGGTGCGTGGCGGCGACGCGGCCTATCCCCCGCCCGACCTGGCCGTCGTTCTGCTGAATGGGCGCGGCGACGACACCGCGCTGCAATTGATCGCAGGGCTGCGCGCACAGCCCGAAACCCGCGCGATGGCGATCTTGGCCCTGGCCAGCGGTGACGACCAGGCCATCATGGCCGAAGCGTTGGAACGCGGCGCCAATGACGTGACGCGCCGCGACGTCGCCCAGCCCGAGCTTGACCTGCGGCTTGCCCGGCTTATCGGGGCAAAGCAGCGCGCCGACCGCCTGCGCGACACCGTGCATGACGGGTTGCGCGCGGCGGTGACCGACGCCCTGACCGGGCTTTACAATCGGCGCTACGCGCTGCCGCAACTGGCGCAGATGGCGCAAGAGGCGCGCAACAGCGGCCAGGAGCTGGCGGTGATGATCGCGGATCTGGACCATTTCAAATCGGTAAATGACAGCCACGGCCACGCGGTGGGCGACGCGGTTCTGCAACAGGTGGCGCATCGCCTGCGCACCGCATTGCGGCCGGGCGACATGCTTGCGCGGATCGGGGGCGAGGAATTTCTGATAGCCGCCCCCGGGCATGACCGCAGATCGGCAAAGGGCACGGCCGAGGCGCTGCGCAAGGCCGTGGCGCAGGCGCCGCTGCACGTGGCGGACTGCGCGCATCCGTTGCGCCAGACGATCAGCGTGGGCCTTGCGATGAGCGGCGAAACCAGTCCGGCCCGCGCGCCCGCAGCGCTTTTGGCGCAGGCCGACCGCGCGCTTTACGATGCCAAGACCGGCGGGCGGAACGCCGTGACTTTGGCCAAGCAGACAGCCGCCTGACCGCGCATTTCGGTTGACCTAGCGATCCCGGTCGCGCCTTGCCATCCGCGCCAGCTCGTCCTCGACCCGGTCGGCAAAGGCGCGCCGTTGTTCCAGGCTCATGCCGGCAAGGCGGTCTATCATCAGCTCGCGCGCAAGGCGTTGCTGATCGGCGCCGATCGAAAACTGCGCCTCAAGTTGCGCGGCCAATGCGGCGCGGTCGAAATCCGGGGCCCGCAACGTGGCCAGCACCGCGCCGAAACTGTCGCGGATCTGCGCGCGCAGGGCATCGCGGCCGGGGAGTCGGGCGCGCATCTCGTCGCGGATCGCTCGCCTGTCGGCGCGGTCCAGCGCCCGGATATAGGCGATGCTGACCCGGTCGGCACGGGCTGCGCGCCGGTCGCCATCCCCGCCCGCATGGCGCCAGACCGCACCGGCGACGACGCCGACGATCACCAGGTTGAACGCAAGCGACACGAACAGCAGACCACGCAGCCATCCCGACAGGCACGGCGACCGGGGCGTGGGGGTTTCGGTGGTGCTCATGGCTCAGCCCTCTTCCAATGCCAGCAGATCAAGCTCGACGCCCGGCAGCATCCCGACCAGGGCCGGATCGGCCGTGCCGAACCCCGCCAGCGGCAGGTCCAGCAGCGCGGCGGGCGGCGCGACGCCCAGCCACAGCCCGGCAACACCGGCGGTGGCCAGGCCGGCCATGGCGGGCCAGCCGCCCAGCAGATCGACGACTTGCCGCCAGCGCGGCCGTGCCGCGGGCCGCGTGGGCCGCGCGGCCGGCGCGGCTTGCGCCTGGGCTTGCGCGGCCTCGGCATCCGCCAACACCCGGGCCATAAGATCGGCGGATGGTGTCGGCGCATCCCGCCGGGCGGCGGCAAACAGCGCCTCAAGCTCTTGTTCGTTGCGGCGTTCATCCGTCATCGCCAAACCCCAATTCCATGCGCCGATCCGCCAGGGCGGCGGTTAGGGCGCGTTTCCCCCGCGCCGTCAGCGATTCCACCGCTTCGACGCCGATTTCCATGACCTGGGCGATCTCGGGGTTCGACAGCCCCTCGATATGCCGCAGGATCACCGCTTGCCGCTGCCGCTCGGGCAAGGCGGACAGCGCCTGTTGCAGCGCGTCCACCCGGGCCCGCGCCACCAGCCCGTCATGGGCTGACGGCGTGTCATCCGCGGGTTCCGGCACGCTGTCCAGATCGACCCCGCGGCGCCGGCGCAGCCGGTCGGTGCACAGGTTCGCCACCACCCGATACAGCCAGGTGGTGACCTTGGCCTCGCCCTGCCGCCAGTCGGGCGCGATGCGCCACAGGCGCATCATCGCCTCTTGCGCCACGTCCTCGGCCTCGTCCCGGTCGCCCAGCAGGCGATAGGCATGGGCCAGCACGATCGGCGTCAGACGCAGCGTCAGCACCCGCGCCGCCGCCCCGTCGCCATTGGCAAAGAGGCGCAGCAGCGCGTCATCGGGCACATCTTCGAGGGCGTCAAGCGGCATGGTCATCACCTATCCGGCCTACCCCGCAACCATTCGAATCACAATCAGGGGCCGGGATCGCGCCCGGCCCATGATACACCGCTTAGTCGCGGCCATATCCCTGGCGGTCGCCGTGGCCGTGATGGCCGCGCTTGCCATGTTCGCCGCGCTTGCCGCGCTGGCGCATCTTGTCGCGCATCTCGGCCATTTCCTCGCGGCTGATGGCGCCGTCGCCATCAATATCGGCGCGTTCCATCATGCGCACCATGCGCGCGCCACCCATTTCTTCAAAGCTCAGCTTGCCGTCGCCGTCGCTGTCGCGCCATTGCAGCATCCGGGCGTGACGCTCGGTCGCGCGTTCGGCGGCGCGGGCCTGGGCGGCGGCAACCATTTCCTCGGCGCTCAGCGCGCCGTCGCCATCGGTGTCGGCGGCGGTGAAGCGCTCGCGGCTTTGCGCCTCGATCTCGGCGCGGGTCAGCTTGCCGTCGTCATCGGCATCCAGCGCCTCGAAATCGAAACGCGGGCCCTGGCCCCGCTCGCCACCCATGCCGTCCATCGGGCTGGCGGTGACGACGGTGCCGGCGATGATAAGGGCACCAAGGCTGGTCATAAGAACTGCTGGTTTCATTGCATGTCTCCGTTTTCGCTGTGGCGACCGGGCCTTGCCTGCCCGGTTCTGCAGGCTCTTACGGGCGGGTTGCCGGGTTCCGTCGCTTGACAGCTGAAACATCACGCAGGCGTGATCTTGCCGGGCCGCGGCTTTGCGACATCCCGACGCAAGGCCGTCCTGCACCCTTTCACGCATGACGCACCTGCCCCATTATCGTAGGAGCGAACGAGGGGAACATGATGTCCGAACAGGCGATCGAACGCGAAACCTGGCCCGCGGTCTGGAAAGGCTGGCGCGGGAAATGTCCGCGCTGCGGCAATGGCCCGCTGATGAAGGGCTATCTCAGCGTGCGCCGCGACTGCCCGGTGTGCAAGCAAGAGCTGCACCACCACCGCGCCGACGACGGCCCGGCCTATCTGACGATTCTGCTGGTCGGCCACCTGATGGCGCCGCTCTTGCATATCGTTTTCGTGCAGTTCCGCCCCGAGCCACTGGTGCTTTTCACCATATTCGCTATTGGCTGTGTTGCGCTCTCGCTTTACCTTTTGCCCCGATTGAAGGGTGCGATGATCGGGTTTCAATGGGCCCGGTACATGCACGGGTTCTCTGAACCCGGCTGATAACACGCGCCCCACACGAGGGAGCGCACATGACAACCGACAAGACCGCCATCCGCAATGCCGCCACGGTGATCGTGCTGCGCAACCGTTTCGACGACCCGCATGTTCTGATGGGTCAGCGCGGGGCCAAGGCGGCCTTCATGCCCAACAAGTTCGTCTTTCCCGGCGGCGCCGTCGATGCCGAGGACGCGGATGTGCCACTGGCCACGCAAGTGCCCGAGGTATGCCGCGCGCGGCTGGGCGAAGATGCCGACCCGTCGCTGATCCATGCGCTGTCCGCGGCCGCGATCCGCGAGCTGTGGGAGGAAACCGGCCTTGTCCTGGGCCAGCCCGGCGATTGGCCGGGCGACGTGCCCGCCGATTGGGAAAGCTTTGCCGCCACGGGGCATCTGCCCGCCGCGCACCCGTTGCAATTCGTGTTTCGCGCGATCACCCCGCCGGGCCGTCCGCGCCGGTTCGATGCGCGGTTTTTCCTGATCGACGCCGACGAGGTTGCCAGCGACCTGGATGATTTCTCGGCCGCCTGCGACGAGCTTTCGCACCTGCAATGGATCGCCCTGCCCAAGGTGCGCGAATTCGACCTGCCCTTTATCACCGAGGTGGTGCTGGCCGAGGTCGCCGCCCGCGCCCACGACCCCGAGCCGCCGCAAAGCGTGCCCTTCTTTCGCAACAACGAAGAAGAAAGCCTGTTTCTGCGGCTGGGCGGCGTCGGCCCGCTGACGGGGCGCAAGCACGGCTGAACCGGCCTGCTACACCGCCTTGCACAAAACGTGGATCACCTTGATTTCGTCGCCGAACTCGTCATTGCCGGGCAGATAGGCGCGTGGTTGGGTAATCGTTTCCACCCGCCACATCCCGTCTTGTGACAAGCGATCAAGAATCTGCGGAAAATCTCGTGGCGTCCACAGGTCGTCACGCTGGGTAAAGACGATCGCGCCGCCGGGCCGCACAACGCGGCACAGATCGCGCAGCAGCGGTTCGGCGTTTTCGATATAGGTGAGAACCCCGACCGAGGCCGCCGCGTCATAGGCGTTGGTATCGGCGGGCAACGGCAACATGTTCAGATCGTGGCGCAGCAGGTGGGCATAGATCGCGCGGGCCCCGGCCCGGTCCAGCGACGCGGGCGAGATATCCAACCCGTCGATCTTGGCGTCGCACCGCGCCCGCAAGGCCGCACCGAACAGGCCCGTGCCGCATCCCACATCCAGCACATGTGCGCCGCTGGCCAAACAAGGCGCCAAAAGATCGCAGGCATCGCCCGGCGCGCGGTAATCCCAGCCGTCCAGCGTGCTGTCATACTCCTTGGCCCAATCGTCGTAATAGGCGCGCACCGCGTTTGCGTCGGTGCTGCCATCGCGAAGCGAGGTAAAGCTGTCATCGCTGTTTTCGGGCATGGCCAAGCCTTTGGTCTTGCTGTCCGGTCGCAGCCCTGAACCTAAAGCGCCAGCGCGCAGATCGCAAATTTCGCGCTATACGAGCAGGATCAGCGCCAGCACGCTGCCGGTCAGCAGGGCGATGCCTGCCGCCTCTTTCCCGGTGATCTTTTCGCCGAACACCAGCACCGAGGCGGCGAGCGAAAATACCAGCTCGACCTGGCCTACGGCGTTCACATAGGCCGCGTTTTGCAAGGTGAAGGCGGTGAACCAGCAGAAACTGCCCGCCATCGAGGTCAGCCCGATCCATTTCGCGGTGCGATGGGCGGCCAGCACGCGCCCCACCTGCCCCGGTTCGCGCCACAACAGCCACGCTCCCAGCGCCAGCATCTGCGACGTGGCGACGGCGGCCAGCGTGACCAGCGCGCGCAAGCCCGGATCGTCGCTGGCCAGTTCCAGCGACGCGCCCCGATAGGTCACGCCCGAAACGGCGAACAGGATGCCCGACAACAGGCCCAGCCCCGCCGCCGGGTTCATCACCCGCCGTCGCCAATTGCCGGCCATTTCCGGCATATCCGACAGCAGCAGAACACCCACAAGGCCCAGCAAAATCGCCATCAGGGCGCCGGTGCTGACGCCTTCGCCCAGAACGATCAGCCCGACCAGAGCTGTTTGCACGACCTCGGTTTTCTTGAAGGTGATGCCCACCGCGAAATTGCGCCGCTTGAACAGCAGCACAACGCAGACCGTGGCCAATATCTGCGCCAGCCCGCCCACCAGCGCATAGGCCCAGAACGCGCCCGACAGCGCCGGCAGCGCCTGCGCGCTGGCCCACAGGTAGACAGGCAGCAAAAGCAACACCAGCGGCGCGGAATAGACAAAGCGCGCAAACGTGGCCCCCGCCGCCGACAGGGCCGCGGCCGACAACTGCTTTTGCAGCATGAAGCGCACCGTTTGAAAGGCGGCGGCGCAGAACGTGACCCAAACCCAGGTTTCCATCGCGCCCTTCTGCCCCGGTTTTACCGGGGGCGCCAGATGGGATGTGGCACCGGGTCTTTCGCCCGCAGGAAAAACTGGCGAAATATCTGCGCGTAAGAGCGATAGACATAGGCCTCGTTCCGGCGGCGGTAATGGGCGCGGTGGCGGGCATAAAGCGCGGGCAGCTTGTACCAGGCCACGCGCGGATGCATGTGATGGACCACATGCAAGTTGTTGTTGAGAAACAACACGGCCAGCGGGCCGCGATCCTCGATGATGACGGTGCGCGCGCGGGCGCGGTCATGGGCGCGGTGTTCCAGGAAGGTGCGTATCTTCAGCAGCGACAGCGCGGCATAGCTGGCCAGCCCAAACGCCCAGACCGGCATCTGCCCGACCGTCAGCATCCACGCCATCACCAGCGCCACCGCCGGCACGTGCCAGGCCCAGGCCCGCAGCACACCCGGCACGCCCGCGCGGATCAGCCGCCAATCGCCCGCCACGAATGCCGCCTGCCCGATGGCCGGGCCCAGGATCATGCGGCCCAAAAGCGTGTTGTTTGCCCGCAAAACCGCGCGGTTCCATCCGGGCAGGCGCGCCCATGCGCGGGGGTCGAGATAGTTCGATTCCGGGTCGTCATAGGGATCGGTCAGGATCTCGTCATGGTGATGGGCCAGGTGGGTGTCGCGAAACCGGCGATAGGGCACGGCCAGCGACAGCGCGGGAAAAACCAGCGCCTCGTTCAGCCAGGCCTTGCGAAACGGATGTCCGTGCAACGCCTCGTGACACAGCGACGCGTGCAGCGCGGCCGACACCGTCACCAGCGCCATTCCCGCTGGCAGCCACAGCCCCGCCGCCCAGGTAGTGCCCAACGCCCAGGCACAATATGTCAGCCCCAACAGCGCCAGCGTCGGCCATTCAATCCGGTCCGCGTGGCGCAAGCCGTCAATGCGCCTGTATCCGGCCTTTCTGTCTGTCACCGCCATTTCGCCCCGGCTTTTTCTGTCCCCCGCCGGGCAGTTAGACGAAAGATCGCGGGATGCGGAATTCAGAATATGATTAACAAACCCCGCATTTGCAGATAATTATCTGCACATGAGTGAAATTATCGACAAGCGCGCCCGCGCCGCGCAGTTTCGCGCCCGGCTGGCTCAGGCGATGAAGGCCGCGGGCCAAAGCCAAAGCGGATTGGCCCGCGCCATCGGTGTCGATCGGTCGACGATATCGCAGCTGTTGAAAGGCGATGGCGCGCGCCTGCCCAATGCGCAGGTGGTGGGCGATTGCGCCGCAGTGCTGGGCGTGTCGGCTGATTGGCTTTTGGCATTGTCGGACCGGCCGGAACGGGCCGCCGACCTTTTGGCAACCGCGCTGACACAGACCCAGGCGGCGCGCGCCCCGGTCGACCGCCAGATCTTCGACTGGCACCAAGAGGCCGCCGGATACAAGATCCGCCATGTGCCCGCCGGCCTGCCCGACATGCTGAAGACACCCGAAATGCTGGAATGGGAATACGCGCCGCATCTGGGCCGAACCGCGCGCCAGGCGATCGGCGCGGCGCAGGACCGGCTGGACTGGATGCGGCAGGCGCCCTCGGATTACGAGATCGCGGTGCCGGTTTTCGAACTGGTCAGCTTTGCCTCGGGCAGCGGCTATTACGAGGGATTGCCGCGCGCCGTTCGGCAGGCCCAGCTTGACCGTTTCCTGGCGCTCAACGATCAGCTTTATCCAAGGATGCGCCTTTACGTGTTCGATGCACGGCGGCTTTACTCTGCGCCGCTGACGGTGTTCGGGCCGCTTTTGGCGGTGCTTTACGTGGGCCAGACCTATCTGGCCTTTCGCGACAAGGCCCGCGTGCAGGGATTTGCCCGGCATTTCGATCACCTGGTGCGCGAGGCACAAGTGGGCGCGCGCGATATCGGCGCCTATCTTCAAGGGTTGCGCGCGTGCATCGTCTAAGGTGTTCAGCCCGCGCTTTTCAGGCGGGACAGGTCGTAGCCCTGCCATTGCATGATATCGCGGGCCGCGGCGATCCGGTCGGCGCCCCCGCTGGGCGCGCGGTCAAGGATCAGCGCGATGCGCCCGTCGGGGCTGCCCAGCGCGGCAGTGCGGTTGTCGGCATCCAGCCACAAAACCCACAGCGTTTGCCCCGCCAGCGGGCCTTGGGAGGTTTCGAACCTGCCGGGGCCGGTGGCGCGCAGATCGCGCAGCCGCAGACGGTCACCGGCCGCAACCGGGCCTAGGACCGGGCCTAGACGCACGTGCCAATCGCCCGCCAGCCGCGCGGGCGTCACGTCGACCTGGCTGGAAATCGGGGCGTCCGCCGCGCGATAGACGGCAGGGCCCACCGTGCCCTGGCCCGCGTTGCACGCGGCCAGAGCGAACAGCGCCACCACCGAGATCGCGCGGGGCATCAAAACGGCATCGGATGCGCGCGATGCGCATCGTCGATGGCTTGCAGCAGGTCGTCAGACAGGGTCACATCCGCCGCGCCCAGCGCGTGATCCAATTGCGCCAGCGTGGTCGCGCCAAAGATCACCGATGTCATGAAAGGCCGCTGCGCAGCCCAGGCCAACGCCATGTGCACCGGATCGACCCCATGTTCATGCGCCAGATTAATATAAGCCTGCACCGCATTGAAAACACGGGCCGATTTGCGCCCACCCATTTCCGGATTCAGCGTCATGCGCGAGGCGTCGGGCACCGCGCCATCCTGGTATTTGCCGGTCAGGAACCCGGCGCCCAGCGGCGAAAACGCCAAGAGGCCCACATCCTCGTTCACTGCCACCTCGGCCAGGTCGGTATCGAACAGCCGGCACAGCAGCGAGTATTCGTTCTGGATGCTGGCCGGGCGCGGGCCGCCCATCCGCTCGGCCACGTCGCACCATTTCGTCGTGCCCCAGGCGGATTCGTTGGACAGGCCGAAATGGCGGATGTTGCCCTTGTCGACCTGGTCGGACAGTGCGGCGATGCAATCCTCCATATCCGCGATGGTGGCGGCGCGGTCCTGGCCCGAGGGGTCGTAGCTCCAGTTGCGGCGAAACTGGTAACTGCCGCGATTGGGCCAGTGGAATTGGTAAAGGTCGATCACATCGGTTTTCAGCCGTTTCAGCGACCCTTCGACCGAGGCGGCGATCGTCTTGGACGAGATCGGCGGCGTGCCACCCGGCTTGATGGCCGAGCCTTCGCCGGGGTGCTTGGTGGCCAGCACGAAATCGCCGCGACGGCCAGGATTGGCGGCGATCCAGTCACCGATGATCTGCTCGGTCAGGCCCACCGTGTCGGGCGAGACGGGGTTGACCGGGTACATTTCGGCGGTGTCGATGAAATTGATGCCCGCGTCCAACGCGCGGTCGATCTGGGCATGGGCGGTTGCGGCGTCCGTCTGGGTGCCGAAGGTCATCGTGCCCAGGCACAGCTCGGTCACCTGAAGGCCGGTGCGGCCCAGCGGGTTCGTCTTCATATGTCCTGCCCCGTGTCTTGTGATGCGGTCTTTGACGCGACACTAACCCGGGCGGCGAGAATTGCCAGTGTCTTGACCGGGCGGACTTGAGAACATTTGGAGAACATATATACTTTGCCCCATGAATGCCCCTACCCTGACACGCCGCCCCCACCGCGCGCCAGACGCGGTATCGCCCGCGCCCGACATGGCGCTTGCGCGGGGGCGCGTGCACGAAATCTGCGGCCCCGCGCGGCGCAGCGCGGCGCTGTGGCTGGCGGGCGCGATGCAGGGGCCGGTTCTGTGGATCGCGCCGATGCGAATGGCCGACCGCCTGTCACCCTGCGGTATGGCGGGCTGGGCCGATCCGGGGCGGTTCCTGTTCGCCGACCCGCGCCGCGACGAGGATGTGCTGTGGTGCATGGAAGAGGCGCTGCGCAGCGGCGCGGTGCCGCTGGTGGTGGCCGACCTGCCCGGGCCGCCGGGCCTGACCCCGGTGCGGCGGCTGCACCTGGCGGCCGAGGCAGGCGGCGCCGCGCCGCTGGGCCTGATCCTGACGCCGGGCGATGGCGGCGCGCCGGGGGTGGAAAGCCGCTGGCACATGGCGCCCCGGCATGGGGCGGATGGCCTTGCCTGGCGGCTGGAACGGCGCCGCGCCCGCACCCTGCCGCCCCGCGCCTGGGGCATGCGGGATGCTGGCGGGCGCTGGGGTCTGACCCCGGCCGACCCGCCCGGTTGCTGACCGCAGGAGCAGTGGGGGGCTGTCTGCCCCCCACACCCCCCGAGGATATTTATGGAGAGAGGAAACGGGGGCGTTCACCTTACTGCACGGTAAAGCCGCATCGCGCGGCGCCCGCGCCGAAAACGACATGCGCTGTCGGCAACCTGCTTGCGCCCCGCGCACGGGCTGCGATGCTGGGACCTGTCATGCGCATGATCATTTCCTTCGCGGCCCTGTTCCTTTCGGTCATCCTGTTGCAGCTGTCCACCGGGGGTGTGGGGCCGCTGGATGCGCTGTCGGGGCTGGTGCTGGATTTCACCACGGCGCAGATCGGCCTGCTGGGCTCGGCCCATTTCCTGGGGTTTTTCGTCGGCTGCTGGTGGGCGCCGCGGCTGATGGGCTCGGTCGGGCACAGCCGCGCCTTTGCCGCCTTTACCGCCACCGGGGCGATCGGGCTTTTGGCGCATATGCTGGTGATCGACCCGCTGGCCTGGGCCATGATGCGGGTGGCGTCAGGCCTGTGCGTGGCGGGCTGTTACACGGTGATCGAGGCGTGGTTGCAGGCCAAGGTCACGAACGAGACGCGCGGGCGCACCATGGGCGTTTATCGTGTGGCCGATATGGGCGCGTCACTGATGGCGCAAATGGTGATCTCGGTTCTGGAGCCGGCCTCTTATGTCTCGTACAACCTGCTGGCGCTTTTGTGCTGTGCGGCGCTTTTGCCGCTGACGCTGACAAAAAGCGCGCAGCCCGAAACGCCCGATGCGCCGCGCCTGCGCCCGATGCTGGCGGTCACGCGCTCGCCGCTGGCCGCCGCTGGCGTGATCGTGGCAGCGCTGTCCAGCGCCTCGTTCCGCATGGTGGGGCCGGTTTATGGCACCGGTGTGGGGTTGGCGGCGGACCAGATCGCCTATTTCCTGGCCGCTTTCGTGGCGGGGGGCGCGCTGGCGCAATACCCGGTGGGGTGGCTGGCCGACAAATACGACCGGCGCTGGGTGCTGATCTGGCTGTCGGTGGCGGCCATATGCAGTTGCACGCTGACCGCGTTGATGCGCGATTTGTCGACGGTCGAGATATTGCTGACGGCGGGCCTGTTCGGGTTGACGACCTTTCCGATCTATTCGGTCGCGGCGGCGCACGCCCATGATTTCGCCGACGCGTCCGAGCGGGTCGAACTGTCGGCGGCGCTGATGTTCCATTTCGCGCTGGGGGCGATCGCCGCGCCGCTTGTGGCCTCGTGGCTGATCGAGGCGTTCGGCCCGCCTGCGATGTTCGCCATGATCGCCGTGGGGCACGCGGTGCTGGTGGTGTTCGGGCTGGTGCGGATGCGCGCGCGGCCCGGCGCGGCGCGGCGCACGCGCTATGTCTATGCGCCGCGCACGTCCTTCCTGATTGGCCGGCTGACGGGCCGGGACCGCGACGCCGGCTGACGCCGCCTGCCCCCACTGGCCCCCGCCGCCAAGCTGCGGTAAAGGGGGCGCAAGCAAGACAAAGGCACGCATATGGCACGGCATCTGATCACCTCGGCGATTCCCTATATCAACGGGATCAAGCACCTGGGCAACCTGGTGGGCAGCCAATTGCCCGCCGATCTGTTCGCCCGCTATCAGCGCGCGCGCGGCAACGAGGTTATGTTCCTGTGCGCCACCGACGAGCACGGCACCCCCGCCGAGCTGGCCGCCGCCAAG
>JAASTF010000023.1 GCA_021767525.1 Paracoccaceae bacterium | reverse complement strand
TCGGACAGATTCGACACCCAGGGCAGCACGCCCTTGACCTTGTAACCGCCTTCGACGCGGGTGCCCTGCAACTTGAATTTCTCGATCTCGGCAATCGCCTTCATCGGGTTGGACATGCCGGTGCCGCCCAGGATCTCGCCACTGGCGACCTTGGGCAGGATGTTCGATTTCAGCCACTCGTTTTCGGACGAAGCGATGTACCAGCCCAGCGCATCCTGGCACCAGATGCAAAAGCCGGTGCTCAGGCACGCCTCGGACGCGCGCGCCATCGACAGGATCGCGGGCCCCAGATCGCAGGGCGCATCGGGTCCGGCCAGGTGCGTGCCATAAGACCCGGCACCGCCCATCAGGCGCATCACCGGCTCGGGGTAATATTTCTCGTCGTCGATCTTGCGGACCACGGATTGCAGGTCTTTGCCCACGATCTGGTCGACGGCATCGAAATCGACGGTGTTCAGGGGGGTCGCGATATTCATCTGTTCTGGTCCTTCCGGCTGGCGGTCACGAGTGAGGGATAAGGGCGGCCCGGCCCCGGTTTGCGTCGCGCGGCGCGATGCGGGGCCGGACCTTTTGATATCAGGCCGTCTCGGCGATCATGTTGACCGGGCGCGAGAAGGTATTGAACACGGGCGACCACTGCACGACGTGCTGGATCAAGCCGTCGACCTCGTCCTTGGAGACGCCCTCGGCTTCCATATCGACCTTGATCCGCACATCGGTGAAGCCCACGGGCTTTTCACTGGTGTCACCCGTTCCCCACACGGCTGTGATGTTCAAATCGCCCTCAAGCTCAAGCTCGAGCTTCTTGACGGTCCAGCCGCGTGCCACGGCATTGGCATGCAGGCCCACGGCCACGCACGATCCCAGCGCGGCAAGCGACGCTTCGGACGGGTTGGGCGCGGTGTCGTCACCCAGCAACGCGGGCGGTTCATCCACGATGTAGGGCTCAAGATCGCGGATATAGTTGGCATGGCGGAACTTGCCCTCGGCGACGGTCTTGCACTTGAGCGTCTTGATAGCCTGCGGGTTTTCCTTGCCCTTGGCGATCAGACCTTCGAGGCCGGTCTTGTCGATGGGTGCCAGGCCTTCGGGGGTCAGGCAGCCGGTCAGTACGGTTGCGGGTTCAGACATAGGTTCTCTCCTCTGGTTGTCTGTGAAAATTCAGTGCGCGGCGCGCACCCAGTTGAAACGTTTGATCAGCGCGGCCAGCAGGCTATCCAGGGCGAAACCGATGACCCCAATGATCACCACCACGGCAGCCAGCCGCGAGTAATCCAGCGTGTCGCGCGCATCGTTGATCGAATAGCCCAGCCCCGAGGTGACCCCGAGATACTCGGCCGGCACCAGGACCACCCAGGCCACGCCCAGCGCCAGGCGCACGCCGGTCAGGATGTCGACCGCAATGGCGGGCAGGATGACGGTGAACAGCATGTGGAACGGGCTGGCGCCCAGGTTGCGCGCCACTTTCAGCCAGCTTGGATCGATCCGGCGCACCCCGGCGGCCGAGGAAAACAGGATCGGCCAGATGGCGGCGACCGTGATCAGAAACACGATGGCCCCGTCCCAGGTGCTGTAAACCATCACCGCGATTGGCATCCACGACAAGGGCGAGATCATGCGCAGGAACTGGAACGGCACGTTCGTCAGCTCGCGCAGCCAGCCGATGCGCCCGATGGCGATGCCCACCGGCACGCCCAGCGCCGCGGCGATCAGCAGGCCGGCGCCCACGCGGTAAAGCGATGGCAGCGACATGTCGATCACCTCGCCGGTGCGGACGATGTCCCACAGGGCGGCCAGCGTCGGCGCCGGGGCGAAATCGGCAAAGGCGAACATGTCGGGATCGTTGGCCACGACCCAGCCGCCCAGCCACCACAGCGCCAACAGCACCGCGATGCCCAGCGCGGCCATCGCCAGGCTGCGAACCCGCCCCGGCGTCAGCCGGGGCAGCCCGATCCGCGCATCGGGGGTGTGCGTTGCATCCGTCACAGCGAAAACACCTCTTCGCGGGTGAACGGATCGTCGCCCTGGCCCACCGATGGGTCGGCCATCCATTCGGGATACTGGGCCAGCGCGTTCTTGACGAACTGGTAATCCACCAGGTCATTCACCACGAAATCCGGATCCAGACCCGACAGGAAGGTGGTGTCGCCCGCGACAACCGTTTCCTGCATCGAGTCGACGATCAGCCGCGTTGCCGAAGGATAAGGCCAGGGTTGGAAATCGATCCGCCCGTTCTGGAACGTGCCGTGGTTCTGGATCGCGCCCGTTTCGGTGTAATCGGCGTGATCGGCATAAAGCGTCATCGCGCGCTTCACCACCGCGGCGGGCGCGGGCAGGTAGCCCTCGCCATCCTTCGAAAGCAGCTCGGCCACCTCTTCCTTGTTCTGGCTGGCATAGACACTGGCGCGAACAACGGCGTTCATCACCTTTTGTGTCCATTCCGGCTTGGCCGTGGTCACCTGCTCGTTCATGCAGACCACGCAGCAGGGATGGTTTTTCCAGATATCGCCGGTAAAACGCAGCATCCGCGCGCCGGCCTTCAGCTCGCCCAGCGCGTTGAACGGCTCGGCCACGATATAGGCGTCGATCTTGCGGGCGGCCAAGGCCGGCGGCATCTCGGGCGGCGGCAGAACCTGAAGGTTGCACTCATCGGCGGCCAGGGTTTCGCCCTCGCCCTTGATGACGGGTTTGATGCCGTTGGCGCGCAGCGCGTATTGCAGCACGATGTTGTGCATCGAGTACCAGAAAGGCACCGCCACCTGCTTGCCGCCCAGGCCGGCGAAATCGCTGATATCCGTGTGCCGCCCCACCACCAGCGCCGAGCCGTTGGTATGCGCCCAGGACATGATCTTGACCGGGAAATCGTTGTTATAGCGCATCCAGACCGGGATCGGTTTCAGGAAATGCACCAGGTTGAACTTGCCCGCGACAAAGGCCTCGATCAGCGGCGACCAGCCACGGATCAGGGTGGGGCGCTCGGCCTCAAGCCCCTCGTCGGCGTAAAAGCCCTTGGCATGGGCCACCAGCAGCGGCGTCGCGTCGGTGATCGGCAGATAGCCAATGCGCACCACGTCGTCATCCTGCGCCATCGCGGGCGTCGGGAAACCGCTGCTGAACGCGCCCATCATCGCGGCCAGGCCACCGCCCGCCAGCATGTCCAGCGTCAGCCGGCGGCCCTTGTCAAAGCCCGGCTCGGTTCCGTCATGCCCGCAGCAGGCGGCGTGCAGGTCGTGCGGATGGTGATGCTTGCAATGTGTCATGGTTTCCTCGCTGTCGGGCTTTTTGGGATCAGTTTCTTTCGAATTCTTCGGTCGGCGCGGCGTCGCCATGGGCGACCTGCGTATACAGGTCCATCAGGCGGACATGTTCGGCGTTGAAGCGGTCGCAGCCGCCTTCGCGCTGCTCGTCGGTCAGGTCGATGGCGGTATCCTCGGCGATGCGGCCGGGGTTGGCGTCCAGCACCAGCACACGGTCGGCCATGCGCACCGCCTCGGACACGTCATGGGTCACCAGAACCAGCGTCAGGCCCAGCTGCTTGGCGATGGCGCGCACGTCGCGCTGCAACGACCGGCGGGTAAAGGCATCCAGCGCCGAGAACGGCTCGTCCAGCAGCAGCATCTCGGGCGAGGGCGCCAGGCTGCGCGCCAGGGCCACGCGCTGTTGCTGACCGCCCGAAAGGTCCTGGGCGTTGCGGTCGGCAAAGCTGCCCAGGTCGACCAGGTCCAGCACCTCGGGGATACGCTTGGCAATCTCGTCGCTGCGGCGGGCGAACCGCAGGCCCAGCGCCGCGTTCTGCGCCACGCTCATCCACGGGTAAAGCGACGGCGCCTGGAACATCATCACCCAGTTGGGCGAGGGCGCGCGCACCGTGTTGCCGTTTATGACAACCTCTCCGGCGCTGGGCAGGCTCAGCCCCGACAGCATGTGCAGCAAGGTTGACTTGCCACAGCCCGAGCGGCCCAGCAGCGCCAGAACTTCGCCGGGCTGCACCTCGAAATCGATATCCTTCAGAACCAGGCCGTCGCTTTTCTTATAGGCGTGGCTCAGCCCCATGACGGCCAGGTGGGCGCCCCGCTTGGTCCCACGCGCGGTTGCGCGCTGCTGCACCTTGTCGTTGTTGGCGTCGATGACAGGGGCAGGGGTGGCAAGTCGGGCAAACATCATGGGGCCTTTCACTGATTGAACAGAATGGTCTGTCTGTTTTGGCTGGTTCAATCAGGGCCGATTCTGGGCGTTCGATCAATCAAGATGCGGCGGCGCAGCAAGAAAAAAGTTGCTGATACCTGAATATGCCCCTTTTTTTTGCAAATTTTTGGCCAGCATCCTGCAAATTGACCGGGAAATGCGCGAATGGCACGGTTTGAGGGGTCAAAGCGCCGCTTGGCATACGAAAGTAGACAGATCGGTTCTTTCTACTCTTGTTTGTAAGGCACCTTTCTGCAAGGATCGCCTGGAACATCGCGCAGGATTACCGCCATGCTGGACAAACCCGAAACATACCCCGTCCCCCAGGGCTGGAGCCTTGCGGACATTCCCCCGCGGACGGCGCGCGACCGTATTCTTGTCGCGGCCTCGGGGCTGTTCTGCAACCAGGGCTTCGCGGCGACGGGGATCGACGCGGTGATCGAAAAGGCCGGCACGGCAAAAGCGACGCTTTATAATCACTTCCCCTCCAAGCAAGCCCTGATCGAGGCCGTGCTCGAGGCCGAGGGCCGCACATGGCGCGGCTGGTTCTTCGGCCGACTGGCCCAGGTCGACGGCCCCGCACAGGATCGCATTGTCGCCGTGTTCGACGTTCTGCACGACTGGTTCGCCGATCCCGGATTCTATGGCTGCCCGTTCATCAATGCCGTGGCCGAGTTCGACACCGAAGACAGCGCCGTGCGCTGCGCCGCCGACCGCCACAAAGAGCATCTGCTGACCTGGCTCAAGGCGCAGCTGATCGAACTTGGCGTGCCCGACGTGAAAGAGGCCGCGCGCAGCCTGGCGGTGATGATCGACGGCGCCATCGTCGCGGCACAGCATTCGCGCGACCCCACCTTTGCCCTGACGGCCCGCGCACTGGCGGTGTGTTATCTCGACTCGATCCGCACGTGAAAACCGCGCGGTTTGGGGGTCAAACCGCGCGGATCACGTATATTTATAGCGACTATAAATATACGCAGGCCACGCCTTAGCGCGGCGAGCGCTTGGCCAGGATGCGCTGCAACGTGCGGCGATGCATGTTCAGCCGACGGGCGGTTTCGCTGACATTCCGATCGCACAACTCGTACACGCGCTGAATATGCTCCCACCGCACGCGGTCGGCGCTCATAGGGTTTTCGGGGGGTGGCGGCAGCTCGTCACTCTTGGCCAGCAAGGCGTTTGTGATGTCGGTGGCGTCAGCGGGTTTCGACAGGTAATCCGTCGCCCCGATCTTGACCGCGGCAACCGCGGTGGCAATCGCGCCATAGCCCGTCAGGACAACGATCCGGGCATCGGGGCGTTTTTCGCGCAACACCTCGACCACGTCCAGGCCGTTACCATCCTCCAGCCGCAAATCGCACACCGCGTACGCCGGCGGCCGCGCCGTGGCGATGGCCTTGCCCGCAGCGACGGACCCGGCTGTTTCAACCTCGAACCCACGCCGTTCCATCGCCTTGGCCAGACGCTTTAGAAAGGGCTCGTCGTCATCGACCAGCAGAAGGCTGCGATCTTCGCCCAAGTCCAGCAGTTCCTCGGCCATCTGGCGCTCCCCTCCTGTTGGTGGAAAAGTTAGAGTTTTCTATAGCGTGGGCAAGGCTGCGTCAAACTCGCACAGGGTCTATCCATGCGCCTCGACAAAGCATTGCAGGCGGTCGGCCAGCTGCGCCGGTGTCAGGTCACGCTTGAAGAACTCGACAAATCCATCGTCGGGAAAGACCAGGTAGGAAAAGGTCGAATGGTCGATCAGGTAGTAATCCTCGTCGCCCTCTTCGGGTTCCTGTTTCTTGTAGTAGGTGCGATAGGCCTGGCTTGCGGCCTTGATCTGCTCGGGCGAACCGGTCAGGCCCAGCATCCGGGGATGCATGTTCGCGGTGAAATCGGCCAGCAATTCGGGGCTGTCACGCTCGGGGTCGACCGAGATGAACACCGGTTTCACCATCACGCCGCGCTGTTCCAAGATCTCGATCGCCTCGGCGTTGCGGGCATTGTCCAGCGGGCACACATCGGGGCAGAACGCATAGCCGAAATACAGCAGCGTCGGCCCGTCGATCACATCCGTATCGGTCACGGTTTCGCCGGTTTCGCTGACCAGCGTAAAGGGCCCGCCGATCTGTGATGTGCCCCCCGCAACGGCGGTAGAGCGGCACGCGGCGTATTTATCGCCACCAGCCCCGCTGCCCGAGGTCAGAAACCAAAGCCCCCCGAGAAAGACAAGCGCGACGACAGCGGCAATGATTGCAAACAGACGGGTCATCGGGTGTATCCTTTTCCTGGCGGGCGGACTGCAAATATGTAACCGCCACGCATATTCAACAGCGTACCAGGGGATGCAATTGGACGAAAACGCGCAGATGGCCGGCAGCGACATGACGATCCTGAAAGGCCGCAATCGTGGCAACTGGATCAGGCTGCGGACGATCATCCTGTTGCGCTGGGGTGCGATCACCGGCCAGGTTTCGGCGCTGATGGTCGCGAACCAGGTCTACCAGCTGGACCTGGAATATGCGCTGTGCCTGCTGGTGGTCGGCGTGTCGGTCATTGGCAACCTGATCGCCACCTTCATCTTTCCCGAGAACAAGCGCCTGTCGGAAACCGAGAACCTGCTGATGGTTCTGTTCGACTTGCTGCAATTGTCGCTGCTGCTGTATCTGACAGGCGGTCTGCACAACCCGTTTTCGGTGCTGATCCTGGGGCCGGTGGTCATTTCGGCCAACGTGCTGACCATGCGCTCGACCGTGTTTCTGGGGATGACGGCGATTGCCGCGGTCACCATCCTTTCAACGGCCTACCTGCCGCTGCGCACGGTGGACGGGACGCAGCTGCGCATTCCGGATCTGTTCATCTTCGGCAACTGGGTGTCGATCGTGATCGCCGTCGTATTCCTGAGCATCTATTCCCGCCGCGTGACGGTGGAAATGCACACCATGTCAGACGCCTTGCAAGCGACGCAGCTGGCCCTGTCGCGCGAGCAACGCTTGACCGATCTGGGTGGCGTTGTGGCCGCCGCCGCGCACGAGCTGGGCACCCCTTTGGCGACGATCAAGCTGGCCAGTGCCGAGCTGGCCGAAGAATTGGCCGACAACCCCGAGCTTGCCGAGGATGCGCGCCTGATCCGCGATCAGGCCGACAGGTGTCGCGATATCCTGCGCTCGATGGGGCGGGCAGGCAAAGATGACCTGCATCTGCGCCAGGCGCCGCTTAGCGCCGTGATCGAAGAGGCGGCCGAGCCTCATTGCGACCGGGGAAAGCGCTTGCTGTTCGATTATCGCGCCCGCGACGAGGCGATGCCGGACACCGCGCAGCCGGCCATCCTGCGGCAGCCCGAGATCATTCACGGCCTGCGCAACCTGATCCAGAACGCGGTGGATTTCGCCAAGGCCCGTGTCTGGGTCGAGGCGGAATGGGACGACGCGCTGATACGGGTGCGGATCATGGATGACGGGCGCGGCTTTCCACAGCAATTGCTTGGCCGGATCGGTGATCCGTTCATGCGCCGCCGCTCGGGCGCGGCCGACACGCGCAGCCGCCCGGAATACGAGGGCATGGGCCTGGGCCTGTTCATCGCAAAGACGTTGCTGGAACGCACGGGCGCCGAACTGACTTTTGCCAATGGGCACGATCCGTTTCTTGCCCCGTCCGAACACCCGGAACGCTGCGGCGCGATCATCGAGGTGACGTGGCCGCGCGACCGTATCGACGTGCGCACCGCCGGATTGCCGGTAACGGCGCGCAATGATCGGCTGAATGTGTAGGCACACGGTGGCGTTAACGATTTGCTAACCATTCTCTGGGCAGCCTGCCTGGGGGCATAGGACGTTGGGCTTTCTGATGGGTATCGACTTGGTTCTCTTGGTGGCTACCGCCTTGGGCGTCGCGGCGGGGGTGGGTGTTTTGTGCTGGATGGCCCGGGGCGAGCCGGCGCCGCAAGTCGCCGCGCCGATGCCCCGCGATACCGCCGTGCCGGCCAGTTTCGTCTTTTCGGGCCGCGAATTGGTCGACATGGCCGACACCGCTGGCTTTTTCGACAACCGCCTGGCGCATTCGGAACATGACGACTGGACGAATGTGGTGCGGTCACTGGGCTTGCGATTTGCGGATGTGCCGAAATCGCCCACCGATCTGCCCGAGGGCGAAACACAATTCCTGGCAAAAGCACCGCGAGACCCGGGCAAGCTGATCGCGCGCCGCGACGGGACAAGCACGCGGCTTGTGCTGTCCGGCAACCCGCGCGAAGGCATGAGTGGCGCAGCCCTGCACAAGCTGCACACCGCCTTGGCTGAACTGCGCATGATGCGCGCGGGCCTGGGGCGGACGCCGTCGCCAATCTTTGCGCGCGATGGCGATGGCAACATTCTGTGGGCCAACGCGGCTTATATAGATCTGGCCACAAAGCTGGGGTTCGAAAAGGCGACCGAAGGCGGCCAGCCACCCGAATTGTTCGAACCGCTAAACCCGGAAGAAGGCAGTTATTCCATCCGGCGCGATTGCCTGTCCGAGCCGGGCGGAGACGTGAAGCACTGGTATGATATCTGCGCGGTCGATGCGGGGCAGCATACCATCACATTCACCATGGATGTCGACGCGGTGGTGAACGCCGAGATCGCCCAGCGCAATTTCGTCCAGACCCTGACGAAAACCTTTGCGCAACTGTCGATCGGCTTGGCGATCTTCAATCGCGACCGGCAATTGGCCCTGTTCAACCCGGCGCTTGTCGACCTGACCGAACTGCCCGTCGATTTTCTAAGTGGCCGCCCCACCATCCGCTGCTTTTTCGACATGCTGCGCGACAATCACATGATGCCCGAGCCCAAGAATTACGCCAGCTGGCGCGAGCGGATCGGCACGCTGGTCGCGGCGGCAAGCGATGGCAATTTTCATGAAACCTGGTCCTTGCCGTCGGGCCAGACCTACCGCGTGACGGGCCGGCCTCATCCCGACGGGGCGGTGGCCTTTCTGTTCGAGGATATCAGCCACGAGGTGTCGCTGACCCGCAGCTTCCGCTCGGAACTGGCGCTGGGGAACGCGGTGCTTGACCAGATGGACTCGGCGATGGCCGTGTTCTCGGCCGATGGCGTTCTGGCGTTTTCGAACGCGCAGTTCCGCGATGTCTGGGGCGTCGATCCCGACAGCGCCTTTGCCGACACCACCATCGCCGATGCGTTGGCGATCTGGCGCAGCAAATCCGACCCCGCAACGAAATGGGAAGAGATCGAGAGCGCGCTGTCCACCGGGACCGTGCTGGACGACGTGCAGATTATCATGTCGGACCACAGCCGCCGTCTGTGCCGGGTGCGCCCGCTGATCAATGGCGCCCGGATGGTGGCCTTTTCGACCGACAGTCAAGTGCCCGCCGTCGACATGGTGTGAACACGCTTGCAGGCGCGCGCCAAAGGGGTAGTTTCGGGGTCATGCCAGCCCCGCACACCCGCAACATCCTGCTGACCGGCCCCGATGAAACGGCGCATCTTGCGCGGCGGATCGGCGCGCAATTGCGGGCCGGTGACGTTCTGCTGCTTGAGGGCCCGATTGGCGCGGGCAAGACGCATTTCGCGCGCGCCTTGATACAATCCTTATTGCCTGTGCCCGAAGATGTGCCCTCGCCAACCTTCACGCTGGTGCAAACCTATGACGGGCCGAAGTGCGAAATATGGCACAGCGATCTTTACCGCCTTGGCCATCCCGACGAGGTGATCGAGCTGGGCCTGACCGATGCCTTCGATACGGCCATCTGCCTGGTCGAATGGCCCGACCGGCTGGGCGATCTGGCCCCGGCCAACGCCCTGACACTTGGGTTTGACACAACCGGCGATGACGAGGCCCGCAGCCTGACATTGCATCACCAGAACGATCGCTGGACCCCCTTGATGACGGAGCTTGCCCGATGACCAACCGCGCGGATCAAGCCCGGGATTTCCTTGCGGCAACGCCGTGGCGTGGCGCACGGCGCACACCCTTGGCGGGCGACGCGTCGAACCGCCGGTACGAGCGCGTTTTTCACCCGGATACCGGCCAAAGCGCCGTTTTGATGGATGCCGACCCAACCCGCGGCGAAGATGTGCGCCCCTTTGTCGCCATCGCCCGCCACCTGACCGGGCTGGGTCTAAGCGCGCCTGCCATTCTGGCCGAAGACAGCGCGCGCGGTTTCCTGCTGCTCGAAGACCTGGGTGACGCGCTTTTCGCGCGGGCGGTTCTGGCCGACCCGACATTGGAGCCCGAGCTTTACACCGCTGCAACCGATGTGCTGACGGCGCTGCACAAGGCGACGCCGCCCGATACGCTGCTTGCCTATGATGCGCCGGTGATGACGGAAATGGCCGCGCTGGCCTTTGATTGGTATCTGCGGGGCGCGCTAGGGCCGGATGACAGCGCGAAAAGCGCGTTCAGCGCCGCGTTTCAGCCCGTTTTGCGGCAACTGGTTCCGCAGCACGATGTTCTGATCCAGCGCGATTACCATGCCGAGAACCTGCTGTGGCTGCCGCAACGCGACGGCGTGGCACGGGTGGGTCTGCTTGATTTCCAGGACGCGATGCGGGGTCACCGCGCCTATGACCTGGTATCGCTGTTGCAGGATGCGCGGCGCGATGTCCCGCACGAGATCGAGGTGCTGATGATCGCGCGCTACGTGGCGCAGAACGATCTTGATCCAACTGCGTTCGAGGCCGCCTATGCCGCCCTGGGCGCCCAGCGCAACATGCGTATCCTGGGCGTTTTCGCGCGGCTGGCGATGCGTGATGGCAAGCCGCATTACATCTCGATGATCCCGCGGGTGTGGGATCACCTGTTGCGCGACCTGGAACACCCGGCCCTGGCCACAATCGCACCGCTGGTGCTGGAAACGCTGCCCGAACCCGACGCCCCGATCCTTGAAAGGCTGAAAGACCAATGCGCAAGCGTCCAGACGCCGTGATGCTGTTTGCCGCGGGCTTTGGCACGCGGATGGGGCAGCTGACGGAAAACCGTCCGAAACCGTTGATCCACGTGGCCGGCAAGCCCTTGCTGGATCATGCGCTGGCGCTGGTCGACGGGGCAGGCCTGTCGCGGCGGGTGGTCAACACGCACTACCTGGCCGACCAGCTGGCCGCGCATCTGGACGGACGCAAGGACGTTGCGATCTCGCACGAAACACCGGACATTCTTGAAACCGGCGGCGGGCTGCGCAAGGCGCTGCCGCTGTTGGGCGAGGGGCCGGTCTTCACGATGAACACCGATGCCATCTGGGACGGGCCCAATCCGATCACGCTGCTGCGCGACGGATGGGACGACAGCCGGATGGACGGCCTGCTGATCACGATTCCTGGCGAAAACGCCGTGGGCCATGGCGGTGCGGGCGATTTCATCGCCGATGACCAGGGCCGTTTGCACCGCGGACCCGGCCAGGTTTACGGCGGCGTGCAGATCATCCGCACCGAGGCCTTGCACGAGATCCCGCAAGCTGCCTTTTCGCTGAACCTTCTTTGGGACAGGATGCTGGCCGACGGGCGGCTGTTCGGCCTGTCGTACCCGGGCCGATGGTGCGATGTGGGCCGGCCCGAGGGCATCGCGCTGGCCGAGCGTATGATCGGATACGCCGATGTTTGAACCTGGCGATACACCGCGCGTCTTCGGGGTGCCGCCCGGCGTCGATTTTCCCGCCGCGCTGGTCGAGCGGCTTACACAAGCCTATGCCGGCCAACCGCCCGAGGCGCTGGCCCGCTTGCGGCTGATGGTCAACACCCGCCGGATGGAGCGCCGTATCACCGCGCTATTCGCCGAAACCGGCGCGCGCCTGCTGCCGCGGATCGACCTGATCACCGATCTGCCCGAGGCAAGGTTGATCCCCGGCATCCCGCAGGCCGCCCCGCCACTGCGCAGGCGGCTTGAAATCACGCAGCTTGTGTCGGACCTGTTGGACCGCGAAACCAACCTCGCTCCGCGCTCGGCGCTTTATGACCTGTCGGATTCGCTGGCCGCGCTGATGGCCGAGATGCACGAAGAAGAGGTGCAGCCGCAAACGCTGTTCGATCTTGATGTGAGCGAGCATTCTGACCATTGGGCGCGGTCGCTGAAATTTCTAAAGATCGTGCAGCATTATTTCGACGCTGCCGGGGCCGAGCCCGATGCCGCAACGCGCCAGCGGATGGTGGTTCAGGCGCTGGCCCGATCCTGGCGCGACGCGCCGCCGGCCGATCCAGTGATCCTTGCAGGCTCGACCGGGTCGCGCGGCACGACGATGCGCCTGATGCACGCGGTGGCACGATTGCCCAAGGGCGCATTGGTGTTGCCCGGGTTCGATTTCGATATGCCGCTGGCCGCGTGGGATGATCTGATCGATCACCGGGGCACAGCGTATGCCGCACCCTGCGAGGACCATCCGCAATACAGGTTCAAGGCGTTGCTTGACCAGCTGAACCTTGGCCCCGGCGATGTGCGGCGCTGGTCCGATACCACACCGCCCAGCACGGCGCGCACAAGGCTTTTGTCACTGGCGCTGCGGCCCGCGCCGGTGACCGATTGCTGGCTAAGCGAGGGCCCGCTTTTGGGCGATCTTGCACCGGCGTTCGAAAATGTCACACTGCTGGAATCGCAGTCCCAGCGCGAAGAGGCGCTGGCCATCGCCATGCGCCTGCGTCAAGCCGTCGAAGACGGTCAAACCGCCGCGCTGATCACGCCCGACAGGGTTCTGACCCGGCAGGTGACGGCGGCGCTGGACCGATGGAACATACTGCCGGACGACAGCGCCGGCACCCCGTTGCAATTGACGGCGCCGGGGCGGTTTCTGCGCCATGTTGCGGCCCTGTTTCACCGTAAATCGGACGCAGCCGCTCTGATGACGCTGCTGAAACATCCGCTGACCCACAGTGGCAGCGACCGTGGCGCGCACCTGCTGTGGACCCACGAGTTAGAACTGTGGCTGCGCAAAAACGGCGTGCCACACCCCACGCCAAACGACCTGGCGAATTGGGCCACCAAACAAGACACGCCCGAGGCCGCACCCTGGGCCGAATGGGTCGCCGGCTGCCTGATCGGGCAACAGGATCACGCGCAGCTTGACCTGGCAGAGCATGTCGCGCGCCATATTGCGCTGGCCAGGCGTCTGGCACAGGGCTCTTGCGGCGACGGCAGCGGTGCGTTGTGGGACAAGGCACCGGGCCGAAAAGCGTTCGAACACGTCAGCGAGTTGCAGCAAGAGGCCGATGCCGGTGGCCGCATGGGCGCCTCGGATTACGCCGCGCTTTTCGATGCGATCCTGCAACGGGGCGAAGTGCGCGATGGCGACCCCTCGCACCCGCAGATCCTGATATGGGGCACGCTCGAGGCCCGCGTTCAGGGCGCCGACCTGATGATCCTTGGCGGGTTGAACGAAGGCAGTTGGCCCGAAATGCCACCGCCAGATCCGTGGTTGAACCGTCAGATGCGGCTTGAAGCGGGAATGCTGTCGCCCGAGCGGCAGATCGGCCTTTCAGCGCATGATTTCCAACAGGCCGCCGCCGCGCCACAGGTTTGGCTGACACGTTCGATCCGTTCGGACGATGCGCAAACCGTGCCGTCGCGCTGGCTTAACCGGTTGCTGAACCTTGCCTCGGGCCTGAAAGATCAAGGCGGGCCGGACGCGATCAAAGCGGCGCGGGCACGCGGCGACCTTTGGCTGGGCCGGGCGCGCGCGTTGGAAGCGGTAAAAGCCGCCGATCCCAGGCCGCGCCCATCGCCAAAACCGCCCGCCGAAGCCCGCCCGCGAAAGCTGTCGGTCACCGAGATCAAGACGCTGATCCGCGATCCTTATGCGATCTATGCCAAACACGTTCTGGGCCTAAAACCCATCAATCCGCTGATGCGCGCACCCGATGCCCTGCTGCGCGGCACCGTTGTGCACGAGGTGCTCGAGCAATTCCTGCGCGACGTGACAAGCGGTGCACTGCCCCTGACGACCGAGGCGTTCCTGCAAAAAACAGGCTCTGTATTGGCGCAAGAAGTGCCTTGGCCCGATACGCGCGCCCTATGGATGGCAAAGATGCGGCGCATTGCCGACTGGTTCATCGCCACCGAGACCGAGCGGCTGGCGCTTGCCTCGCCAATCGATTTCGAAATGAAGGCCAACCACACGATCAGCGACCCGCCCTTTACCCTGACCGCCAAGGCCGACCGGATCGATCGCGACGCCGAGGGGCGGTTGCATATCTACGATTACAAGACCGGCGCGGTGCCCACAGGCCCGTCGCAAAAAGCCTTCGACAAGCAATTGCTGCTCGAGGCGGCGATGGCCACCGAGGGCGCGTTCGAAAAGATCGCGCCCGCCGAGGTGGCCCGCGCGCTGTTCATCGGGGTCGGAAGCGACGCCAAAGAAGTGCCTGCGCCGCTGGAAGACGCCCCCATCGACGTGATCTGGGCCGAGTTCATCAAGCTTGTTTCCACCTACCTGAACGCAGGCCAAGGCTTTACCGCGCGCCGTGCGATGTTCAGCGAAAAGGATATCTCGGACTACGATCAGCTGGCCCGGTTCGGGGAATGGGATACCACGAAGCTGCCCGTTGCCGAGGATCTGTCATGAGCTTTGACGACGCCACGCGCGCCCAGGTCGAAGCGGCCTGGCCCGGACAATCAACCTGGCTGGCCGCGAATGCCGGATCGGGAAAGACGCGCGTTTTGACCGACAGGGTGGCTCGGCTTTTGCTGGAGGGCGCGCAACCCCAACGCATCCTGTGCCTGACCTATACCAAGGCCGCGGCCGCCGAGATGCAGAACCGGCTGTTCCAGCGGCTTGGGGAATGGGCGATGTTGCCTAATGACGCGCTGCGCGCACAGCTGCGCGACCTGGGGCAGGGCACGCATATCGAGGACGCGGCACTGGCACAGGCGCGAACCCTGTTCGCCCGCGCCATCGAAACGCCAGGCGGGCTGAAAATCCAGACGATCCACTCGTTCTGCGCGGCAATCTTGCGGCGCTTTCCGCTAGAGGCCGGGGTCAGCCCAGGCTTTGCCGAGATGGAAGACCGCGCCGCCGCCCTGATGCGCGCCCAGCTGGTGCAAGAAATGGCCGAAGGGCCCGACGCCGCAAAGGTCGAGGCGCTGGCCCTGCATCTGTCCGATAGCGATTTCGAACAGGTGACCGGCGACATCGTGGGCCACCGTTCGCTTTTCCAAAATACCCGCGATCGGGCGACCGTCGCCGCCATGCTGGACCTTCCCCAGGACGCGCAGCCCGAAGACGCGCTGCGCATCGCCTTCAACGGAAGCGAACGGGCGATTTCCGACGGGTTGTGCCAGGTCTTTTCCGATCAATCGGCCTCGTATCGAAAGACGGCGGCGGCGATTGCCGCACTGGATCTGGAAAATCCGACCCTCGCCACGCTCGACGCGCTGTTCGGGCATTTTCTGTACAAAAGCGGTGACCAAAAGGGCAAATCGAAATCGTCGAACTATCCGCCCTCGACCCACACCAAGGTGGTGCAGGCAATGGCACCCATCGCGCCCGAGGTGCATGGCTGGATGGATCGCGTGGCCGAGGCATACGATCACCTTTTGGCCTGCGCCCTGATCGACAAGACCACCGCCCTTTACCAGTTCGCGGCCGCATTCCTGCCCCGGTACGCAGCGCGCAAAGAGGCGTTGGGATGGCTGGATTTCGATGACCTGATCCTGAAGGCCCGTGATCTTTTGACGGATCGCGGCGTGGCGGCCTGGGTGCTGTATCGGCTTGACGGCGGGATCGACCACATCCTGGTCGACGAGGCGCAGGATACCAGCCCCGACCAATGGCGCGTGATCGAGCTTTTGGCGCAAGAGTTCACGTCTGGCCTGGGGGCGCGGCAGGATGTGGCGCGCACGATATTTGTCGTCGGCGACAAAAAGCAGTCAATCTATTCCTTTCAGGGCGCCGATCCTCGCGAATTCGACCGGATGCACCGCGAATTCGCGCAGAAACTGGCCGAGGCCGGCAAGGGGCTGGTGTCGTCGGAATTGCAGTTCTCGTTCCGCTCGGCCGACCCGATCCTGCGGCTTGTCGATGAAACCTTTTCTTCGCGGCAAAGCTCGGGCTTTCCCGCGGGCAACCGGCATCGCGCCTTCAAGGACCAGATGCCCGGCCGTGTCGATCTGTGGCCGGTCATCGACCCGGTGACCCAGGACAAGGATGGCGAGTGGCACGACCCGGTCGACCGGGTGTCGCAAGATCACCATCACAAGCAGATGGCGCACCGCATAGCGACGCAGATCAAGACCATGCTGGACACGGCCACCATCCCGCGCGAGATCGGAAACACCGGACAGTATGAAATGGGCAAGGTGCGGCCCGGCGACATCCTGATCCTGGTGCAGCGCAGGTCAGCCCTTTTCAGCGAGATCATCCGCGCCTGCAAAGAGTTGAACCTGCCGATCGCGGGCGCAGACCGGCTGAAGGTCGGGGCCGAGTTGGCGGTGCGCGACCTGGCGGCGCTGCTGGCCTTTCTTGACCTGGCCGAGGATGACTTGTCGCTGGCGGTGGCGCTGAAATCTCCATTGTTCGACTGGTCGGAACAGTCGCTTTTCACGCTGGCCCACGGGCGCGGCAAGGCGCATCTGTGGAAAACCCTGCGCGATCGTGCGGCCGATCATCCCGAAACAGTTGCGATCCTGAACGATCTGCGGCGGCAGACCGATTTTCTGCGGCCCTACGACCTGATCGAGCGCATCCTGACCCGCCATGACGGCCGCCGCCGCCTGCTGGCGCGGCTGGGCCCCGAGGCCGAGGATGGCATCAACGCCTTTCTTGCCCAGGCGCTTGCCTATGAGCGAAACGAGGTGCCCTCGCTTTCGGGCTTTCTGCAATGGCTGGAAACCGACGATCTGGAAATCAAGCGCCAGATGGACAACGCCGGCGACCGTATCCGCGTGATGACCGTGCATGGCGCAAAGGGTCTGGAAGCGCCGATCGTGATCCTGCCCGATACGGCCCAGCCCAACGAAGACCTGCGCTCGCTGTTTCTGTCGCACGAGGGCAAGGTGATATGGAAGACCGCCAAGCCTGAAATGCCGCGCGTGTCGCAGACCATCCATGCTGCCCTGCAAGACGCCCAGCGCCAGGAACGCGACCGCCTGCTTTACGTGGCCATGACCCGTGCCGAAAAATGGCTGATCGTCGGGGCGGCCGGCAAGCTGGGCGACAATGGCCAAAGCTGGTACGAAAAGATCGCCGCCGGGATGGAGCACTGCGCGCAGGTCGATCATGACTTTGGGTTCGGCATGGGCAAACGGCTGCAATCTGGCGGCTGGGATGCACCGGCCACAGCGCCGGACAAAGCCGCACAGGCGGCATTGCCCGATCTTCCGCCGGTCTTTTCGACACCCGCACCGCCGCCCCGGCCCGCGCCCCGCGTCATCAGCCCGTCCGACCTGGGCGGCGCCAAGGCCTTGCCGGGCGATGCCGGCCAGGACGAAGAGACGGCCAAACGCTATGGCCGTGCCGTGCATCTGTTGCTGGAACACCTGCCAGGACATCCGCAAGAGGGCTGGCGCGACCTTGCGCGGCACATGCTTATGCATGGTGCGGACCGCGTGGATGACACCGAATTTCGCGCGGTTTTCGACGAGGCGGCAGCCATTCTGGCCGAACCCGGACTGGCGCATATTTTTGCTCCAGACACCTTGGCCGAGGTGCCGCTGGTCGCGCCGCTGGACGCGATGCGCCAGCTGAACGGGATCGCGGATCGCCTGATCCTGACCGACGATGCGGTGCAGGTGGTCGATTTCAAATCAAATGCCACCATTCCCGACAGCCCCGATCAAACGCCCGAAGGCGTCTTGCGCCAGCTTGGGGCCTATGTCGCCGCCTTGCGCCAGATCTATCCCGAACACAGGGTCGAATGCGCGATCCTGTGGACCCGCCATGCGCTGCTGATGCCGGTGCCGGTCGCGCTGGCCGACGCGGCACTTGATCGGTTCTTGGCAACGGCACCTGCAGAAACTCCAGGTTGATATTGGCCTGTGGCCCGTAACCCGCTATCACCCGGCCAACACAAAGCGGGGCAAGACGATGCGAGTATTGGTAACTGGTGGCGCGGGCTATATCGGCTCTCATACGATCGTAGAGTTGCTGCGACAGGGGCACGATGTTTGCGCAGTCGACAATTTCGACAACTCGTCCCCCGTGGTGCTGGACCGTATCCAAGAGTTGACCAACCGCACGCTGACCTTTCACCAGACCGACATCCGCGATACCGCGGCCATGACCGATATCGTGGCAGGATTTGCCCCCGACGCGGTGATCCATTTCGCCGGGCTCAAGGCCGTCGGCGAATCCGAGGCCGAGCCGCTGCGCTATTACGATGTGAACAACGGCGGCACCGTGTCACTTTTGACGGCGATGGATGCCGCGGGGTGCAAGCGCGTGGTCTTTTCGTCATCGGCCACGGTCTATGGCGAGCCGGTGTATCTGCCCTTCGATGAAAACCATCCCTGTCAGCCCAGCAATGTTTACGGTCGCACCAAGTATTTTGCCGAGGAAATCCTGCGCAACTGGCAATCGGCCACCGATGGCGCCTGCGCGGTTCTGCTGCGCTATTTCAACCCGGTGGGCGCGCATCCCTCGGGGCGGATCGGTGAAGACCCGCGTGATGTGCCGAACAACCTGATGCCCTTCGTGGCGCAGGTCGCGGTGGGGCGGCGTGCGGCATTGTCGGTGTTCGGCAACGATTACGGCACCCATGACGGCACAGGCGTGCGCGATTATATCCACGTCGTCGACCTGGCCCTGGCGCATATCGCCGCGCTTGATTTCGCCGCCCGCAACGAAGGCACCGAGGCGTTCAATATCGGCACCGGGCAGGGCTATTCGGTGCTGGACATGGTATCGGCCTTTTCGCGCGCCAGCGGCCGAGACATCCCCTACAAGATCGAGTCGCGCCGACCAGGCGACATCGCCACCTCGCTGGCCGACCCGTCGCGCGCCAACGCCCAGCTGGGATGGCGCGCCACCCACGACCTGGACGATATGTGCGCCAGCACCTGGAACTGGCAGTCGACGAACCCCAATGGCTACGGCGACGGCTGACGCTTGTCGCGCCCCTGTTTTCCCGGCGCCCAGCTGCGGAAAACGGTGGCGACCATCAACCGAAAATCGACACAAACATTGCGGTTTCTTGCATAAAGCAGGTCAAGCTTTGCCTTTCGCGGCACACAGCGCGACACATACACCGCCTCGGTTTCCTGCGGGGTCTTGCAGGCGTTCAGCAGGCATTCCTCGGTGCGGTGATAGACGATGGTTGCCAGGCCGGTGATACCCGGTCGCGATTTCAGAACCTCGGCATAAAGCTCGGGGCACAGCTCGACGTAGCGGCGCAGGGGCGGGCGCGGCCCGACAAAGCTCAGATCGCCGCGCAAGACATTCCAAAGCTGCGGCAACTCGTCGATACGGGTTCGGCGCAGAAATCGGCCGATGGGCGTGATCCGATCGGCCTTGTCGCCGCCCGACACGCCCGAGTCATTCTCGACAACGCGCATGGTGCGGAATTTCCACAGGTTGAACGCCCGGTCCGGACTGCGCATCCTTTCCGAGATATACAGGATCGGGCGGCCATCGGTCAGCAGGATCACGAAAGGAATCACCACGATCAGCGGCAACAATACGGTGCCAAGGAAAACCACCGCGCCCAGGTCGAAAATCCGTTTCAGGGGGGTCATGACGCAGCTCCGCCGGGCAAATGCGCATCGGCCAAAAGGCGCTGCGGGGTCGCGATCGACGGTGTGACAAGCCGCGACAGCCGCGCAAGATCCAGCGCCACGGTGCTGTCGTCCCTGCCGGTGTCACGCCAGATCACGCTGCGCCCGGCCGCGCGCGCGATTTCCGCCATGTCGATAACGCCTGCATCCGCAACGTTCACCACGGCCGGCAATTTGGCCCGTGGGCAGGCCAACAGCGCGTCGATTGCCGCCGCAAGCATCGCGTGCGACAGGTAACTGCGCCGGGGTCCGCCGCCGTCTGAAAAGCGATCCATCGTGACCGCGCCGCCCGCCGCCAGAGATGCGAAAACGCTGTCCGCACCGG
>JAASTF010000022.1 GCA_021767525.1 Paracoccaceae bacterium | reverse complement strand
TGGGGGTCGAACTGAGTTTCGAGAACGGCCATCAATTGCTGATCCCCGAAGGGTTCCTGCACGGCTTTGCAACCCGCGAACCGATGACCGAAATCATCTACAAGTGCTCGGATTACTACGCGCCCGAATGCGACGGCGCCGTGGCCTGGGACAGCTGCGGCATCGACTGGGGGCTATCGCAGCCACCGATCCTGTCGGACAAGGACGCCGCGGCCCCGCCACTGGCCGGGTTCGACAGCCCCTTTTCTTGGGAGGGCGCCGCATGAAACTGCTGGTAACC
Organism: Paracoccaceae bacterium; assembly: GCA_021767525.1. GTDB lineage: Bacteria > Pseudomonadota > Alphaproteobacteria > Rhodobacterales > Rhodobacteraceae > Lutimaribacter. Next base: position 19,986 of record JAASTF010000022.1, on the reverse strand, counting down.
GGCGGGGCGGGCTTTATCGGCTCGGCCGTGGTGCGGCTGGCGATGGCGCGGGGGCACCAGGTGGTGAACCTTGACGCGCTGACCTATGCCGCCTGCCTGGACAACGTCAAAACAGTCTCTGATATGGCCGGATATGTCTTTGTTCAGGCCGATATCCGCGACCGCGCGGCGCTGGATGCGGTCTTTGCCGAACACGCCCCCGACGCGGTGATGCACCTGGCCGCCGAAAGCCATGTGGACCGCTCGATCGACGGGCCGGGCGCCTTTATCGAAACCAATGTCACCGGCACCTACAACATGCTCGAGGCCGCCCGCGCCTATTGGACGGAGCGCGGCAAGCCCGCGGCCTTCCGCTTTCACCACATTTCGACCGACGAGGTATACGGCTCTTTGCCGGCCGACCCGTCGGTGCAGTTCACCGAAACCACGCCCTATGACCCGCGCAGTCCCTATTCCGCCTCGAAAGCGGCGTCGGACCACCTGGTGCGCGCCTGGCATGAAACCTATGGCCTGCCCGTGGTGCTGACCAATTGCTCGAACAATTACGGGCCCTACCACTTTCCCGAAAAGCTGATCCCGGTGATCATCCTGAACGCGCTGGCGGGCAAGACGCTGCCGATCTATGGCGATGGGTCGAACATCCGCGACTGGCTGTATGTCGAAGATCACGCCGACGCGCTGCTTTTGGTGGTGCAAAAGGGGCAGGTCGGGCGCAGCTACAATATCGGCGGCGAGAACGAGCGCACGAACCTTGAACTGGTGCGCACGCTTTGCGCCATCCTGGACAAGAAGCGGCCCAAACCCGGCGGAAGTTACGCTGACCAGATCGCATTCGTCACCGACCGCCCCGGCCATGACGCGCGCTATGCGATCGATCCCAGCCGCATTCGCGACGAGCTGGGCTGGCGGCCCAGCGTCACGGTCGAGGAAGGGCTGGAAAAGACCGTGCAATGGTATCTGGACAACGAGGCGTGGTGGCGCGCTTTGCAAAACCGCCAGGGCGTTGGGCAGCGGCTGGGAACGGGCGCATGACGATCCTGGTTTTCGGCAAAACCGGCCAGGTCGCAACCGAGCTGCAGGCCCGTGCGGACGTGACCGCCCTGGGCCGCGATCAGGCCGACCTGAACGACCCTGCCGCCTGCGCGGCCGCGATCCGCGCCCATGCGCCGGATGCGGTCATCAACGCCGCCGCCTACACCGCCGTGGATCGCGCCGAGGAAGACGAGGCCTTGGCCACCGTGATCAACGGCACCGCGCCCGGCGCGATGGCGCGGGAGTGCGCGGCGCTTGGCATCCCGTTCCTGCATGTCTCGACCGATTATGTCTTTGCCGGCGACGGAACCGCCCCGTGGAAGCCGACCGACCCCGTCGCGCCCCTGGGCGCCTATGGGCGCACGAAACTGGCCGGGGAGCGTGCCGTGGCGTCCGCAGGGGGCAATTACGCCATATTGCGCACGTCCTGGGTGTTTTCCGCCCATGGGTCGAACTTTGTCAAAACCATGCTGCGCCTGTCGGAAACCCGCGACGCGCTGAACGTGGTCGATGACCAGATCGGCGGCCCGACCCCCGCCGGTGCCATTGCCGAGGCGCTTTTGACCATGGCACGCGCGATGATGGCGGGGCAGGGGGGCGGCCTGTATCATTTCTCGGGCACACCCGACACCAGCTGGGCCCGTTTCGCGCGCGAAACATTCGCCTGTGCGGGGCGCGATGTAGCCGTCACCGGCATCCCGACGGCAGACTACCCCACGCCGGCGCAACGACCCCTGAATTCCCGGCTGGATTGCGCAACATTAGAGACTGATTTCGGCATTTCCCGCCCCGATTGGAAAGCCGCCCTGAAAGACATCGTGAAAGAGGTGACCGCATGACAAATCGCAAGGGGATCATCCTGGCCGGCGGCTCGGGCACGCGGCTGTACCCGATCACTATGGGCGTCTCGAAGCAGCTGCTGCCGATCTATGACAAGCCGATGGTCTATTATCCGCTATCCGTGCTGATGCTGGCGGGAATCCGAGAGATCGCGGTGATCACGACCCCGCAGGACCAGGACCAGTTCAAACGCACCCTGGGCGACGGGGCGCAATGGGGGCTGAACCTGACCTATATCGAACAGCCTTCGCCGGACGGGCTGGCGCAGGCCTATATCCTTGCCGAGACATTCCTGGACGGGGCGCCGTCGGCGATGGTCTTGGGCGACAACATCTTTTTCGGCCACGGCCTGCCCGAACAACTGGCCGCCGCCGATAAGCGCGAAACAGGCGGCACCGTTTTCGGATATCGCGTGGCCGATCCCGAGCGGTATGGCGTGGTCGATTTCGATACCGACGGCACCGTGCGCGCGATCATCGAGAAACCCAGCGTGCCGCCATCCTCTTACGCGGTGACGGGGCTGTATTTTCTGGATGGATCAGCCCCCGAACGCGCCAAGGCGGTCACACCGTCAAAGCGCGGCGAACTTGAGATCGTGACATTGCTTGAAATGTACCTGAATGACGGGCTTCTGGATGTGCAGCAGATGGGGCGTGGCTATGCCTGGCTGGACACGGGCACGCATGGTTCGTTGCTGGATGCCGGAAACTTCGTGCGCACCCTGTCCGAGCGGCAGGGCATGCAGGTGGGATGCCCCGAGGAAATCGCATACGGCAAGGGGTGGATCACCGCCGAAGCCCTGGAGCAACGCGCCGAAAGCTTTGCCAAGAATGCCTACGGCACCTATCTGAAACGCCTTCTGAAATAAGCCGGCGTTTCGCGCGCGAAACGTCAACTCCGTCTCTAGAATGCCTTTTAGAGACTGAACTCTAGCTCCAGTCTTTCAGCCAGGCCATCAACGCGCGGTGCATATCCTCGGTCAGGGCCTTGCCCGACAGCTCGAGCTTGTTGGACTCGGGGTGATAGCGCGCCGAAAGCCCGGGGCGTGGCGTACTGGTTTCCGGCAGCGCCCGGCGCGGGGCAGGGGGGCGACCTGCCTGTTCGACCTGTGCCGCCCAGCGGGACAGGCGGGCTTGTTCCTGCTCGGGCGTCGGGCTGGGGTCATCCCTTAGATCGCGGACCAGCGCCGCGACCTCGGCGGGATGCGTTTCGATCAACTTGGACAGGCGCAGACCCAACCGTTCGCCGATGGCGCGCGGAAACCGCAGGCAGTCGCCAAGCGCCTGCACCACGGTGACGAAACTGCCGATCTTCGAACGTCGCGGCCGCGAGGCGGCGGAAAACAGGCTCTGCAACGCCTCTTTCTGGCTTTTATAAACCCCCTGCGCCACCGCCACATGTACGATGCGGGCCCGTTCGAAATAGCTGAGCCCGGCCCGGATCTCGTTTTCTTCGACCATTGCACGATAAGCGTCCGAGGCACCTTCGGGGCGCCGTTCGATCGCAAGAACGGTGCCGTCGCCAAGGCCACGCTCGGCAAGCTGCGCCAGGGCCTGGCACCGCCGCCAGCCCGAGATCAGCCCGAAATCACCCCCGTCCAGCGCCACCACCTCGATCGGGGTTTGCTGGCCGCGCTCGGCGATCGACGCGACGAGCGCCTGCATGTCTTCGTCGTCCAGCGCCACGCGGTCACGCACGAGGTAATCCAGCTGCACCCGTGCCAGCGGCAGGCGGGCGAGCAGGCGGCCGTCTTCACGCGCCTGTGTCAGCTCGCGGGTGACCTCGTCCAATGCGGCAGCGGCAGAGCTGTCACCGGCCACATCGGCAATCGGCACGCGCGGACCAGGCGCCGGGCTTGCCGCGGGCGCGGTGCCGGCGGCATCGAGAAACATCGGGTTCGGGGCGCTCAGACGCTTGCGTTTGGCCATACCGGGCTTCCTTTTGCTGATGGGCGGGGGATGATTGCGGCGACAAATGTTTCGCGCGCGAAACGAAATCGGAAGACGCCGGTCATTCCGCGGCCTCGGCAGCGGCCAGAACATCGCGCCGCCAGCTGCCCACCAAAAGCGCCTTGAACGCGGCATAGGTGGCATCGAAGGTTTCGCGCCCTCGCACATAGGTTTCGCGGTTGAAATCGCGGTAATCGGCCTCGTAGATGCCTTGCACGCTTTCCCCGGCCTGGCCGATCAACGCGGTGTAATCCTGGCGATGCGGCGACAGGGTAGAGCCCAGATAGGCCTGCATCAGCGCCGCCAGCTCGGCCTGCTGGGTGCCGTCATAGCGCGTGATCAATGCCCGCACGGCATCCCATTGAAAGGCCAGCCCCTCGCGGCCCAAGGCGCGTGCGGCCATGTTCTCGGCCTCTTCGATGCTGGCGAAGGTGGAATGCAGCATGTCGAAAAAACGCCCGGTCGAGTCAAACTCGAGAAACGAGGCGCCCATCGGCACCAAAAGGATATCCGACGCGGCCAGCCCGTTGATCGTCAGGTAGCCCAGGGCCGGGGGGGTATCGAGAAAGATCACATCATACGATGACAGGATTCCGTCGGCGGCAAGAATGTCGGTCAGCGCATCCCACAGCTTCCAGCCGCGCGCCTGCATCCGCCAGACCGGAATCTGGAATTCGGCCCAGTAGAGGTTCAACTGGGCGCCGATCAGGTCGATATTTGGCCAGTGGGTGGATTGCACCAGGTCCCCGGTCTTGACCTCAAGCGCCTCGGTCAGCGTATCGTCCAGCGGCACCGGTGCATCGCCGCGATCCAGCCGGCGCTGGTTGTCGGCCCGCAAATGGGTGGCGTAGTGCCGCGCCAGAAGGGGAAAGACCGTCTGCCATTCATCGGTGACCTTGCCCCCGAAGATCGAGGTCATCGATCCCTGGCTGTCCAGGTCGATCACCAGAACCTTGTAGCCATCCAGCGCGGCGGACATCGCCAGGTGGGCGCAGGTTGATGTCTTGCCGACGCCGCCCTTGAAATTCGCCACGGCCACTATCTTTGCGGGTTGCCCGTCGGGCCGGTAGGGCAGGTAGGATTTCGCCTTGGATCCTTCTGCCGCGAAATGCGCACGCAGGCGCAACACCTCGTCCAGGGTAAACCACTTGGCACCGCCCTCGGTTTCGGAGTGGCCTTGGGGCAGGTCGGGGTTCTGTTTCAACACGCGGCGGAAATGGCCGGTGGCGACAGGGATCAGATAGCGGGTGATTTCCCATGTCGAAAATCGCCGCAGGCTGCGCCCGCCCGTATCTTCAAGCCCGCGGCTGGCCAGATCTGCCCGACCCCGCGCGCAGGCTTCGGCCATGGTTTTGAAGTCACCCGTGGCGGTCACGGACCCCAGTTGAGCCAGGGCCTGATCTGGATCTATCTGGAGATACGGAGGAAGTTTGCTGCTCATGCGACGCCCCGTCATGTTCTGTGTTTTTCCCAGTATACGGAAAAAGGGCGAACATGGAAGAAAAGAGCGCAGGTTGACGTGTCTTTTTTAATTTTTCTCCAGAAAATCCGGAGTTTTGCCGTCAGTTCTCAGGCCTTTGGGCGATGCGCGAAAAAAAGTCTTGTGTTATTTTTCGTTAATTTAGTGTTACGGCGTTTCGCCTATTGCAGCAAAACCTTTCGAAACGGGGTGTTGCGGGCTTTTTTATCTTCTCTTGCGATTCCGATCCCCCGAAAGAGCGACTCTGATCCCACGGCGTAGTGACTCCGATCCGTCGAAACGGTCTGGCCGTGGGGCTGGATCGGGGCTGTGGATAACTCTAGGGTGGTGTCACTGAAACCCCGATAGAATCGGGGGCGCAAAAAACATCGGGCAGGTCTTGGGCGTCGCGATTTCCCGCGGCGCGCAATCGGGGCGAGGATCATGACAGGCGCATCAAGCGATATGCCGGAACACATGGGGGCAGGGGGGCTGCTGCCCGATCGGCACCCGACGGGCGATTTTTTCGTCTGCGATATTTTCGCAGCGGCGCCCAAGGATGACCTGGGGACGATGGAGCACCCGATCTTTTCGCTGTCCACCCGCCCCGACCGGCGCATCCTGTCCTATACCCATAACGGCATCGAGGTCGAAGTGACCCCCAGCGTGCGCGGCCGGGCGACGATCCATGACAAGGATATCCTGATCTTCTGCATCAGCCAGCTGATGGCGGCCATGAATGCGGGCCGCACAATCAGCCGCACGCTGCATCTCAAGGCCCATGATCTGCTGGTGGCCACCAATCGCGACACGTCCGGCGACGGCTATACGCGCCTGCGCGAAGCCTTCGAACGGCTGGCCGGAACCCGCATCACCACCAACCTGTCCACGGGTGGCGAGGAAACCACGCGCGGCTTCGGCCTGATCGAGGAATGGGAAATCCGGCGCAAGTCGCGCGGCGGCCGCATGGTCTCGGTGGTGGTCACGCTCAGCGAATGGCTGTTCCGTGCGATACTGGCGAAATCGGTGCTGACGCTGAGCCGTGACTATTTCCGCCTGCGCAAGCCGCTGGAGCGACGGGTCTACGAGCTGGCCCGCAAGCATTGCGGCCGGCAGCCGGAATGGCGTATCGGCCTGGCCACCCTGCACAAGAAAACCGGCAGCACCGCGCCCTTGCGTGTGTTCCGCGCGGCGATCCGCCGGATGATCGCCGAGAACCACCTGCCCGATTACAAGCTGGCCGAAGAGGATGCAGACGTGATCCGCGTCACCCGCCGGGGTGCGCCCGGGCGCGCGGATGCCCCCCATGTCAGTCCCGACGCGCTGGAGGCCGCCCGCGCCCAGGCCCCGGGAATGGATGTCTATGCCTTGGTGGCCGAGTGGCAGGGCTGGTGGGCCGATACCGGGCGCGCACGCCTGTCGAATCCCGACAAGGCCTTTTTGGGCTGGCTGCGGCGGCGCGGGATGGCAAAGGGTTAACAACGGGTAAAGCGCGCTCTGGTAGGAAGGCGTAAAACCGGGCGAGGCTATCGCTGGGTCGATCGAAATTCCCGCGAGGATGCCACGCCATGCCGAACACCACCGCTCGGCTGGGCCTGCCGATGATTGCCCCGTCGCAAGCCCAGAAACACGTCACCCATAACGAGGCGCTGCAATCGCTTGATGCGTTGACCCAGCTTGTGCTTGCGGGGCTGGGCAGCGAAACGCCGCCCGCCGTGCCCGGCATGGGTGACATCCATGCGCTTGGCCCGGCGCCCACGGGGGCCTGGGCCGGGCAGGGCGGCCAGCTGGCGCAATGGGTCGACCCCGACTGGCACTTCACCCCCCCACAAGAAGGCTGGCGCGCCTGGGACCTGGGCGCTGCAAGGCCGGTGGTTTTCGATGGCGCGGCCTGGGTGCCGATGACGCCAGATCTGGACAATCTCGAAGGGGTGGGGATCGGCACCGCCTCGGACGCGGTCAACCGGCTGGCCGTGGCCGCCGAAGCCAGCCTGTTTTCCCATGCCGGCGCGGGCCACCAGTTGAAGATCAACAAGGCAGCGGCCACCGATACCTGTGCGCTGCTTTACCAGTCCGGTTGGGTGGGCCATGCCGAGATGGGCCTGGCGGGCGACACCGACTTCCATATCAAGGTCAGCCCGGATGGCAGCACCTGGACCGAGGCGCTGGTGCTGGATGCCACGACCGGCCATGCCGGCGGCGCGGCGGTGCAATCGGGCCCGACCGACACCACCCCGGGGCGGCTGGCGCGGGCCGATTACGCCTATGGGCCGGGCAACCTTCTGGGCTTTGTCGGTGAGACGGGGGGGATGCCCACAGGTGCGGTGATCGAACGCGGCAGCAACGCCAACGGCAGCTATGTGCGCTTTGCCGACGGCACGCAGATATGCTGGCGCACCCATGCCGAGACCAGCCCCAGCTGGGTCGCGCTTGGCGGCGGATACCGCCTGAGCACATCGCCGGTGCTGCAATGGGCGGCGTCGTTCTCGGATCTGCCGGCGATCTGCGGCCATATCAAGGAATACGCCTTTCTGACGCCCGGGGCGTTCCAGAACAGCACCGATTTCTGTTCGATCAACGTTCAATCCCTGACCCAGCCCGCCGGGCCGCTGACATTCGTGATGACGGCGCTTGGCCGCTGGTTCTGAAGGAGGCCCAGATGAAGATCACCCTATCCCCCATCCGCCACGATCATCGGCCCGTCTTCGAACGCCAGGGCGACACGCTGACAATCGATGGCGAGCTGTTCGATTTCAGCGCCGTGCCCGAGGGCGCGATATTGCCATCCGATGCCGTGGCCAGCCCGTGGGTCGCCGGGCCGGTCACCCGCGAAGACGGTATGCTGCACCTGGTGCTGGCGCTGTCGCACGGGGCCCACGCGCCGCAAGACACTCTGTTTCCCAGCCCCGTCACCGTCACTGGCGACGGCACCATCCCGCTGCCGCCGCACAGCCTGCCGAAGGAGCCTGCCGCATGAGCAATGTCGATCTGTCCCGATTGATCACGGCCCAGGACCGGGCCACCCGCAACGACACCGCCCGCGCCGCACGGATCAAGGCCGCCTGTGCGGCGCGGATCACCGCCGTGCTGGACGATCGCACGCTGCTGAACATCCAGGGAGCGGCGATCCTTGGCACGCTGAAAAAGCCCGATATGGATGTGTTCCGGGCCGGGCGGGGCTGGATCGCGGCGATGCAGGCCGAATGCCGGCGCGCCATCGCCGCGGGCGACAGCCCGTCCTGGCCCGAAGCCCCTGCCGGCCTGTCGGACCTGGCCGACGCGTTCTGAACGGCGCGCGGCCCGCGCCCTGGCGCGGGCCGGTTATTCCACCGTGACCGATTTCGCCAGGTTGCGCGGCTGATCCACGTCGGTGCCTTTTTCGACGGCGGTGAAATAGGCCAGCTTCTGGATCGGCACGGCATAGGCGATGGGGGCGAAGGGCCCCTCGATCACCGGCATTTCCACCTTTTGCCAGGCCCCCTCGCCGCCGGCCTTCAGGCCCGGCGCGTCGCTGATCATGACGATCCGGCCGCCGCGGGCCATCACCTCTTGCATGTTCGATACGGTTTTATCGAACATCGCGTCGTGGGGGGCCAGAACAACCACGGGCATCTCTTCGTCGATCAGGGCGATCGGCCCGTGCTTGAGCTCGCCGCTGGCATAGCCCTCGGCGTGGATATAGCTGATCTCCTTGAGCTTCAGCGCCCCCTCCAGCGCCAGCGGATAAAGCGCGCCACGCCCCAGGAACAACACGTCGTCATAGCGCGCCAACTGGGCGCTGACCTCTTTGATCTGCGGCGAAACGGACAGCGCCTGCGTCACCTGCCCGGGCACCTGGCGCAACTGGTCTGTCAGCGTGCCAAGACGCTCGGCGTCGATCACGCCGCGCTGACGGCCGGCCTGCAATGCCAGCGCCGCAAGAACCGCCAGCTGGCAGGTGAAGGCCTTGGTCGAGGCGACGCCGATCTCGGGGCCGGCCAGGATCGGCAGGGCCAGGTCGCTTTCGCGGGCGATCGAACTTTCCATCGCGTTGACGATCGACAAGACCTTGCCGGCCTGGCCCGTGCAATACCGCAAGGCCGCCAGCGTATCGGCGGTTTCGCCCGACTGGCTGACGAACAAGGTCAGCGTGCGGCCGTCAAGCGGCGGCTCGCGATAGCGGAACTCGGAGGCGATATCGACATCGACCGGCAGTCTTGCGATTTGTTCGAACCAGTATTTCGACACGAAACAGGCCAGCGACGCGGTGCCGCAAGCCACCATGACGATCCGGTCGAACTGCGTGAAATCCACCCCGGTTTCCAGAAGGTGCCGGCCTTCCTTGTCCATCGTGTAGTATTTCAGCGCGTTGGCCAGAACGTCGGGCTGTTCCGCGATCTCTTTCGACATGTAATGGCGGTGGCCCGCCTTGTCGGCCAGGACGCTGTCCAGGTCGACGGTGCGGCGTGGCCGGGTGACGGGCTGGTGCGCGGCATCCAGGAATTCTGCGCCGGCGCGGGTGACGATGGCGATATCGCCTTCTTCGAGATAGGAAATCTCGTTCGTCATCGGCGCCAGGGCCAGGGCGTCGGAGCCCACGAACATCTCGCCCTTGCCCCAGCCCACCGCAAGGGGCGATCCCTTGCGCGCGGCCACGATCAGGTCGTCCTCGCCCTGGAACAGGAAACACAGCGCATAGGCGCCGGCCAGCTCGGAAATCGTGGCCTTGGCGGCCTCGACCGGGGTCAGGCCCTGGCTCAGGTGCCAGTCGCACAGCATGGCGACGGTTTCGGTATCGGTTTCGGTCTCTGGGGTGATCTGGTGATCTTTCAGCCGCGCGCGCAGCTCGCGGTAGTTTTCGATGATCCCGTTATGCACCACCGCCACGCGGCCGCGCTGATGCGGGTGGGCGTTCACGGTATTGGCCGCGCCATGGGTGGCCCAGCGGGTATGGCCGATCCCCGAGGTGCCGGGCAGCGGATCGTGCACCAGCGCGTCGGACAGGTTGACCAGCTTGCCAAGCGCGCGCCGCCGGTCCAGCCGGCCGCCATTCACCGTGGCGATCCCGGCGCTGTCATAGCCGCGATACTCCAGCCGTTTCAGCCCCTCGACCAAGATGGGCGAAGCCTGGTGATTACCCAGAACGCCTACGATGCCACACATGCCGCCACCCCCGTTTTTCGTGTTTTGCCTGCGGTGTTTTCAGGGCGTTGATGCCTGTTTTGCGGCCCCCCGTGCGGGGCCCGATCCTGCATATGCCTGTCCAAGTCGCAAACCTGGCGGCAAAAAACAATTGCTATCCTGCGCGCCGGGGCCCGATCCCGGTGCGAAACCTGGCTGTCTTGGGCAAATTCTTGCGCGCCGGGGTGCGGAATTGAAACATCGCCCGGGGTTTTGTGTCGCGCCGTTATCGGCGCGCGATTCAGAATACGCCGTTACCGGCGCGCGGTTCGACATGCGCCGTTACCGGCGCGGGGCCCCGTTACAGCGGCGCCTTGACGAAGGCCGGGGTGTCCTGACCCTGGGCCAGGAAGGCCGCGGCGGTGTCCAGCGCCTCGCGGATGGTCACATCCATGTCGAGATAGCGATAGGTGCCCAGCCGGCCGACGAAGGTCACGCCGTTTTCGGTTTCGGCCCGGGCCACGTAATCGGCCAGCAGCGCCTTTTCCCTGACCTGGCGGATCGGGTAATAGGGAATGTCGTCTGCGCCGCAGCTGCGCGAAAACTCGCGATACAGCACCGATCCCTCGTGGCTTTCCCAGGGGCTGAAATGCTTGTGCTCGGTGATGCGGGTATAGGGCACGCTTTCTTCGCCGTAATTCATCACCGCGCAGCCCTGGTAATCGCCGTCATAGGTGAAGCGTTCGAAATCCAGCGTGCGATAGCCCAGCCGCCCCAGCGCGTAATCGAACCACCCGTCCAGAGGGCCGGAATAGAACACGTGATCCCACTGGTCCTTTTCGGCCCGTGCGAAGCTGGTGTTCAGATGCACTGAGATGCGCGGATGATCCAGGATCCGTTCGACCATCGCGGTATAGCCGTTTTCCGGCATCCCCTGGAACTTGTGGAAAAAGTAATTGTCGTCGTAGTTGAACCGCACCGGCAGCCGCTTGAGGATCGAGGCCGGCAGCTCGGACGGGTGCATGCCCCATTGCTTGATCGTGTAGCCCTTGAAGAACGCCTCGTAGAGGTCGGGGCCGACAAAGCGCAGCGCCTGTTCCTCGAAGGTTTGCGGATCCTCGATCGAGGTATCGGCCACCTCGGCTATAAAGGCGCGCGCCTCGTCGGGGCGCAGCGTCTTGCCATAGAACTGGTTGATCGTGTGCAGGTTGATCGGCAGCGAAAAGACCTGCCCCTTCGAGGTGGTCTTGACCCGGTTCTTGTAGGGCTTGAACGTCTCGAACCCGGTGACATAGTCCCACACCTCGGCGTCGTCGGTGTGAAAGATATGCGGCCCGTAGACATGCACCATCACGCCGGTTTCGGCGTCACGCTCGGTATGGCAGTTGCCGGCCACATGAGGGCGGGCATCGACCACGGTGATGTCATGCCCGGCCTCGGCCAGTTTCCGGCCGATCACGGCGCCTGACAATCCGGCGCCCACCATGAGAAGTTTCATCGCTCGTATCCCCGCCGCTGCAACGGCCGCGCTTGTGCCATGCAGGGGCGCGATTGGCAACAGCCGGCCGGGCGCGTCACGAGGCGCGGCCGGCTGTGCCGGCGGGCGCGTCGCAATTCAGGATATCGGTCCAGAAGGCCTGGCCGGTCAGCTCGTCATAGCCCGTGTGCCAGGTCGCGCGCAGCGTGTCGTAGTCGCGCAGGATGGCCCACATGGCGCGCAGGATGGGCAGGCTGGCCCGCAGGGCGCGGGTCTTGGAATGCCGCACCGTGTAGCTGCGCTTGCCATCGGCCGAAAGATAGGTGATCTGCGCCGCGCCCCAGATCGGGCGGCGGGCCCCGCGCTCGTGGGCGGGCAGCACGATCCGGTTGCCGATCAGGCGAAAGCCGGGCAGCAGGTGACCGTTCAGCGTGACCTTGGACAACCAGCGGGGCAGGCGGCGATGCGGCGACAGCCAGCTGCGCGCGGGCAGGCGGGTCTTTTGCGCCTCTTCCTCGGGTTCCCAGCGTTCTTCCCGGGTCAGGGCGCCGATCTCTTTGCGGCGGGCGGCCATGTCGGCATGGGTGGCGAAATATCCCGGCCCGGCCAGCGTGTCCTCCAGCGCCAGGCCCGTCGCCTCGAGCGTGTCGTAATGGCAGGCCAACAGCGCGCGCAGGTAAAAGCGCAGCATGATCTTGGCCACGCCCTTGCGCCCGATCTCCATCGAGGGCAACGCCAGGTGGTGCGACAGGTGGCTGCGCAGATCAAGATAGACCGTCAGCGGCGTTTCCTTGGCCGAGAAATCCTCGTCCTGGTACGAGATCACCCCGTTCAGCGTGACGATGTTGAAATCGTGGACCAGCGAAAAGCTGACATCGTCGCCGCGCACGAAATAGGGGAACGGCATGTGCCGCACCTCGGACAGCGGAAAGGCGAAATACCACCAGCCGCCATAGAAATTATGCGGGCGCGTCGCGCTGCTTTCGAATTCCAGCGCCATCACCTGCCCGAAATCGCGCAGGTCCAGCCCCATGTGCTGCGGCTGGCAAAGCTTGTCGAAAAGCGCGCCGTTTTCCCACAATTGCCAGCGATGCTGCGCGTTCGAAACCGCCCCCGCCACGGCGGTCGCCGGGTCGGTCGCATGGGCCAGGAACATCCAGGTCCGCTCGATCGCCTCCATATGCACCGAGGCGTCGTCATCCATGAACAGGCAATGCGAGGCGCCGCGCCGCTGCGCCTCGAGCAGGCCGCGGGCAAAGCCGCCCGAGCCGCCCAGGTTCTCGTTGGCGATCGGGGTGACATGATCCGAGGCCGTGATGCCGGCGCTTTGGCCGTTATCGACCACCGCAAGATGCAGGTGATCCTTCAGCGCCGAGCGCGCGACGAACTCCTCGAACCGCGCCACGGTGCGCGCCACCGCCTTTTCGCGCTTGAACGTGGTGATCGACAGCATCAGGTCGGGCCGGCGCCGCGGCGCCTGCGCGGTCGTCCAGTCGGCGCGGCGCAGGCAACCGGTTTCGCCAAGCGCGCGCAGCTCGAAGAACACCAGCCCGCGGCTGTCATAGCCCGGCGGATAATCCAGCTGCAGCGCCAGCGGCGCCCCCTGTTCCAGCTCGATCACCTCGTTGACCAGCCGCTCCCACGAGCGGGTGGGTTCGACCAGAAAGACGACCAGCTCGAACCGGCCCTCGCCCTCGAGCGTCAGCCCCAGGTTGTCCAGGCCGCAATTCTTGTGCCACTTCCCGATATTGAACAGGTTGTAATAGGTGTTGAACGCCGCGTGGCCGCCTTTCAGAAAGCGGATTTCGCGCGCCCCCTGCGACAGCGCGGCAAAGTCGTTCAGCCGGACATAAAGATCGCGTTCGGTGCACAATCCGACCTCGGGCCAGAGCAGCGATTGCAGCGGGGCATCCTGCACGGCCATCGCGGTCAGTCTTTCTGCGCGGCCTGCGAGATCAGGCCATCCGCCGCCATCTGCCGCAGCAGGGGCGCGACGAATTGCGCGATCAGGTCTTGGCTGTTTTGCGGGATGACCAGCTGCGCCAGCGGGGCATCGGCCTCGGGCAGGGGATCGAGGAACAGCGCATCGCGGTTGAAATGACGTGCCGCCAGCGCGCTGTTGCCGGCCTCGTATTCCGACAGGATCGCCTGGCGCAGGTCCAGCGGCATCAAACGCTCGCTCTGCTTGCCGGCATGACCCAGGATGTCGCGGTCAACCGCCTCGAGTGCGCGGCGCAGCAATTCGCGCTGCGGCGGGGCCAGCTCGTCCATCGGCAGGTGACGGGCGAATTCGACCATCGCCGCCGACATCGAGAAATTCACATGCGGCTCGGGCGTGGCGCCGATCAGCGCCTCGTTGCCGGTGGCGCGGCAGAAGGCGGCCACGGGCCCATCGGGCATCTGGCCCTTTTCAAACACGTTGAGAATGATGTTCTCGGCGCCGAACACCTCTTCGAGGTGCCGCACGTAGCGATCGTAATGGATCCAGTGGAACTCGTCCCGCCGGTCGAGGAATTCCTGAAAGGTGCAATGGCTCAGCGACGGGTTCCACTGCCACTTGATGTTCTGGAAATACCAGCTTTCCAGCCACAGGTCCTGGCGCCGCAGGGAATAGACGACCTTGACGTCGAAATGGTTGCGGAACTCGCCCAGCACGCTGATGTCACGGCGCATGCTGATGTCTTCGTCCGACAGGATAAGGCGGGTGATCTCGGCCTCGGGCGCCTTGCTGTCGGCGCGCTCGTGCAGCTGCTCGGCCACCTTGTCGATCTTGCGCTCGCCGGCGAAGATCGCGTTGATCATCTCGAAATGGCGCGGCTTGCGGAACGGCAGCAGGCATCCCTGCGCGATCAGCGCCTCGAAATTGCGCAGCAGGAAGCTCTGGATCGAGGTCGTCGCCGTGCGATGGCTGCCGATATGCAGGTAAAGCGTTCTGGCCATGAGATGCGTTTCTTTGACTGGTGAGGCGCGTTGAGCGTGCCGTTTTGCATATTTTCCATCCAAAGACAATCGGCGCCCGGGACTGCGCCGAACGCGCCGGCGGGCGCCGGCCGGGCGCTGCGGCGGCCGGCGCGAAAATCGCCCGGGCGTTGCATCTGGGCACTTTTGGTCGCGCCGCCCACGGTCTAGTCTGGCCCCGTCCGCGCCGCGGGCGGGGCCGACAGCAAGGAGCATCCGGCATGACGCAAACCGAAAACGGCAGCCCCGTCATCACCCCCGTCCTTCTCGGGGGCGGGTCGGGCACGCGGCTGTGGCCGGTTTCGCGCAAATCCTACCCGAAACAATTCTCGCAGCTGGTCGGGGCGCAAAGCCTGTTCCAGGCCTCGGCCCTGCGGGTGTCGGGGCCCGGCTTTGCGCCGCCGGTGATCGTCACCGGCGATCCGTTCCGCTTTATCGTGACCGAGCAGCTGGCCCGGATCGAACAGGCGCCCCAGGCCATCCTGATCGAACCCGAGGGGCGCAACACCGGCCCCGCGGTCCTGGCCGCGGCGTTGTGGCTGGCGCAGGACGACCCGGGCCAGCTGATGCTGGTGGCGCCCTCGGATCACGTGATCCCCGATACCGCGGCCTTCCGTGCCGCCGTGGCGACGGCCGCGCCCAGGGCGCAGGCGGGCGACATGGTGACATTCGGCATCCCCCCGACACGGCCCGAAACCGGCTATGGGTATCTTGAACTGCAACCCGGGGCGCGGGCCGATGCCGCCAGCCCGCAGCCGCTGGCCGGCTTTGTCGAGAAGCCCGACGCCGCCCGCGCCGCGCGGATGCTGCAGGATGAGCGGTTCCTGTGGAACGCGGGGATTTTCCTGATGCGCGCCGACACCGCCATCGCCGCCTTCCGCACCCATGCCCCCGTGCTGCATGACGCGGTGACCGGGGCGCTGGCGGGGGCGCGGTCGGATCTGGGGTTCACCCGGCTCGATCCCGGGGCCTGGGCCGATGTGCCGGATATCTCGATCGATTACGCGATCATGGAAAAGGCCGACAACCTGGTCGTGATGCCCTATCCGCATGGCTGGAGCGACCTGGGCAGCTGGGACGCGGTTTGGAATGCCGACGGGCCCGATGCGCAGGGCAATGTGTGCTCGGACCGCGCCCATGCCATCGACTGCGCGGACACGCTGCTGCGATCCGAGGGGACGGGGATCGCGCTGGTGGGGATCGGGCTGCGCGACATCGTCGCCGTCGCGATGCCCGACGCGGTGCTGGTGGCGCATAAATCCCAGGCCCAGCGGGTGAAAGAGGCGGTGGGCGCCCTGGCCGCCCGGGGCGTCGCCCAGGCCGATGCCTTTCCCCGCGTGCACCGGCCCTGGGGCTGGTTCGAATGCCTGGTGACCGGCGGGCGGTTCCAGGTCAAGCGGATCGTGGTCAATCCCGGCGCGGCGCTGAGCCTGCAATCCCATCATCACCGGGCCGAGCACTGGATCGTGGTCGAGGGCACCGCCGAGGTCACCGTGGACGGCGCGGTGCAGCTGGTCAGCGAAAACCAGTCGGTCTATGTGCCGCTGGGGGCGCGGCACCGGCTGCACAACCCCGGCAAGCTGCCGATGGTGCTGATCGAGGTGCAGACCGGCGCCTATCTGGGCGAGGATGACATCATCCGCTACGAAGATGTCTATGCCCGCGACTGACGCCGCCGCTCTGGCCTTGCGGCGGGCAAGCGTGTATCCGGGGCGCGCGCATGACACCGCAGCCCCCAGCCCACAGGACACCCGATGAACGACACCCCCGACCAGGCCCAGCCGACCGACCGCCCCGATCAAAGCCGGGCCACCGGCCTGCGGGTTCTGCGGACCGAGGCCGAGGCGCTGAGCCAGATGGCCGACGCCCTGCCGGAGGGGTTTGAAAAGGCCGTGGGGATGATCCTGCGCGCGCCCGGCCGGGTGATCGTGTCGGGGATCGGCAAATCGGGCCATATCGGGCGCAAGATCGCGGCCACGCTCGCCTCGACCGGCACGCCGGCGGATTTCCTGCACGCCGCCGAGGCCAGCCACGGAGATATGGGCATGGTCACGCGCGAGGATGTCTGCATCCTGATCTCGAACTCGGGCGAAACCGCCGAACTGGGCGACCTGCTGCAATACACCCGGCGCTTTTCGGTGCCGATGATCGCCATCTCGTCGCGCCCGAACAGCACGCTGATGCGCGCCGCCGACTGCCCGCTGGCGCTGCCCAATCTGCCCGAGGCCTGCGCCATCGGCCTGGCGCCCACCACCTCGACCACGCTGACGCTGGCGCTTGGCGATGCGCTGGCCGTGGCGGTGATGGAGGCGCGCGGCTTCGGCCCCGAGGATTTCCAGACCTTCCATCCCGGCGGCAAGCTGGGCGCGCAGCTGATGCGGGTCGAGGCGCTGATGCATGGCCAGGATGCGCTGCCGCTTTGCGCCCCCGATACCGGCATGACCGACGTGCTGCTGACCATGACCTCGAAACGTTTCGGCATCGCCGCCGTGGTCGAGGACGGGCGCCTGACCGGCGTGATCTCGGATGGCGACCTGCGGCGCAATATCGACGGGCTGATGCAACTGACCGCCCGCGACATCGCCACCCGCGACCCGGTGACGGTGACGCCCGACATGCTGGCCGGCCAGGCGCTGGCGCTGCTGAACGCGCGCAAGGTGTCGGTGCTGATGGTGGTCGATGACGGCGGCGCCCCGGTTGGCGTGTTGCATATCCACGATCTGCTGCGCGCCGGCGTCGCCTGAGGGGCCGAAAGCCAGAAAATTACCATAACAATGATTACGCGGCAAAATTCTGTTGCGCCCTTGCCGCATCTTTCGCCGCGCGGCGGACCTGTCTCGACAGCGCGGGAAACGGGGCTATACGGTATCCGCGAAGACGGGGGCGCGATCCGTGGGAGGGGTCCGGTGACATGCTGTATCTTCTTGGCCTCGGCGGTGCCCTGCGGGCGATCCTGCGCGCGGGCCTGTTGCCGGGCGCGGTGCTCTTGATGGCCGCCGGCGCCCCGCAGGCCCGGTCGCCCGACCGCGCGGTGATCCTGCTCAGCTGCCCGGACGAGTCGCAGGCCCCCGCCCTGCTGTGCCAGGCCATGATCCAGGCGCTGGCGCACACCGTCCCCGGCCCCAAGGTGCTCCGCCGCGTGCCCCGCGGCCAGGAAACCCCCACCCGCCCCGGCGATATCGGGCTGGCGCTGCATGCCACCCAAGAGGGCACGAAATCGCTGGCAGGCCACCTGGAATGGCGGCTTGGCGCCGATGGCGGGCGCCAAACCGGGCCGGATCACCGCATGACCGTTGCGCCTGCCGTTTTTTCGCCAAAAACATATGATGAGTTCGCCCACGCGCTGCTCAAAGCCACCCCCGACCTGCGCGCCGCGTTAACAGCGCGGCCATGATATCGATTAACTGACTGCCCCGAGGTTTCACATGTGCACGATCTGTATGGCCACCACCACATTCGACCCCACCCGTCACCCCGACGGGGACAGCGGGCTTGAACCGGCACAGGCCTATGTAACGGAAACCACCGATGCAGCCTCGGGCACCGGCACGGTCTACTCGATCCAGGTGGGCGACACGTTCGGCGGGTTCCTCAGCACCGGTGACCGCGACTGGGTGGCCATCACGTTCGAGGCCGGTCAATCCTACCAGATCGACCTGACCGGCGGCACCCTCTTCGACCCTTATCTGCGTATCCACGATGTCTTTGGCAACGAGGTCGATTTCAACGACGACAATGGAGGCCTTGATTCCTCGCTGGTCTTCACCGCCGGGACAAGCGGCACCTATTACATCTCGGCCGGCGCTTTTGGGGACGGCAACGCTGAATATATAGATGAATTCGGCAATCCTTTTACGGACGATGGTTCCGGCACTTACGAGATCGACGTGTCCAGCGTCGCCCCGCCCGAGCCTCCAACTCCGCCCGAGCCGGCCACCCCCGCCACGCTGGACGAGCTGGCCGATTACCTGACCGACGGCTACTGGAACGATCGCGGGTTCGACGGCTTCCGCTTCGACACCAGGTTCGACAACCAGATCACGGTGAACATCTCGGCGCTGACCTCGGCGGGTCAGCAACTGGCCCACTGGGCCTTCGATGCCTGGGAAATGGTTGCGGATATCGAATTCGTCGTGGTCTATGGCAGCGCCGATATCAATTTCAACGACAACGAATATGGTGCCTTTGCCGGCGCCGACAGCGTGATGGGCGGCTACACCACCACCGCCACGGTGAATGTCGGCTTTTTAGACAACGGCGAAACTTGGCTGTCGGAATATGGCACCACGCTCGACAGCTATTCCTTCTCGACCTACGTGCACGAGATCGGCCATGCGCTGGGGCTGGGGCACCAGGGCGATTACAACGGCAACGCCACCTATGGCGTGGACGAGACCTTTACCAACGACAGCTGGCAGCTGTCGATCATGTCCTATTTCGACCAGACCGATAACACCACCGTCAACGCCAGCTACGCGGCGCTGGTCTCGGCGATGATGGCCGATATCATCGCGATCCAGAACCTTTACGGCGCGCCCGGTGCCAGCAGCGCGACCGCAGGCGATACCACCTGGGGCGCCAACACGACCCTGACGAACTATCTGGCCGACGTGTTCGACTCGATGGCCGGCGGCAGCGGCGGCGGCAATGTCAGCCCGGGCGAGCCCCTGGCCATGACGATCTACGACCAGGGCGGCATCGACACGCTGGACCTGTCCTTCAGCACCACCAACGACCGGATCGACATGCGCGGCGCGCAGTTCTCGGATGTGAACGGGCTGATCGGCAACGTGGGCATCGCCCGGGGCACGGTGGTGGAACACCTGGTCGCCGGCTCGGGCAGCGACGATGTCACCGGCAACGTGGCAAACAACCGGCTTGAGGGCAACAACGGCAATGACACGATGCAGGGCAACCGCGGCAACGACACGCTGCTGGGCGGCAACGGTCAGGACGAACTGCGCGGCGGCGGCAATTTCGACCTGCTGCGCGGCGGCATCGGCAACGACACGCTGATCGGCCAGAACGGCCGCGACACGGTGCGCGGCGAAGGCGGCGACGACGTGCTGCAGGACAACGGCCAGCGTGGCCCGCTGGGGCGCGACCTGTTCTTCGGCGGATTCGGCAACGACACCATCTTTGCCGGTGGCGCCAACGACACCGCCCATGGC
>JAASTF010000215.1 GCA_021767525.1 Paracoccaceae bacterium | reverse complement strand
GCCCACCAGATCACACGCAGGATTTCGAAAGAGATCAGCTCATGCAGGATCATGTGTCTTACTCCGCAGGGGTGGCCGCCAGGCCAGCGTTGCCCTTGTCGCCGGCGCGAAGGCGCGCGTTGTGGCGATCTGTCCAGACTTGGGTTTCATCCACATCCATGTACGGGCCCTTTCGGATGTATTTGATCATCAGGCCCATCTCGATGATGAAAAGGATGGTGTAGAAGGTGACAAAGCCCGCCAGCGTGATCAGCAGATCCGCCACGCTCAGGTGGCTGGCCGACAGGGCGGTGGGCAGCACGCCATCCACCGTCCAGGGCTGGCGGCCGAACTCGGCCACGAACCATCCCAGCTCGGCCGCGATCCACGGCGTGGGGATGATCGCCACCGCCGCGTAAAGCGACCAGCGTGGGAATTGCATCGCCTTGAAAGAGGCCCGGTAGAAGAAATAAGCCATCACCGCGATGAACGAGAAGCCAAGCGCCACCATCAGACGGAATGCCCAGAACAGGGGCGCCACGCCCGGAATGGTGTCTTCGGCGGCTTGCTTGATCTGCGCCTCGGTCGCGGTGCGCGGATCGTCGACATAACGTTTCAGCAGCAGCGCGAAACCCAGGTTGCCGGAATGCTCTTCGAACTGCGCGCGGGCCTCGGCCGGGGCGTTTTCACGGTCGGCACGAATGGTCATCAGCGCGTCATACGCGATGATCCCCGAGCGGATGTTGTCCTCGGCCTCGGCCTCCAACTCGGCGATGCCGGGGATTTCCTTGTTCAAGGACCGCGTGCCGATCAGGCCCATCGCCCAGGGAATTTCCAGCGCGTAATGGGTTTCGCGCGCTTCCTGGTCGGGAAAGCCTATGGCGGTAAAGGGCGCGGGCGCATCGTGGGTGTGCCACATCGCCTCGATCGCGGCCAATTTCATCTTTTGCGTATGGGTCGCGGAATAGCCCGACTCGTCGCCCAGGATCACCACCGACAACGCCGAGGCCAAGCCAAAGCTGGCCGCCACGGCGATCGACCGGCGCGCCAAGTCGATATGCCGGCCCTTGATCAGGTACCAGGCCGACACGCCCAGAACGAAGACCGCCGCGGTGACATAGCCCGCCGAGACCGTGTGCACGAACTTGGCCTGCGCCACCTCGTTGAACACGACATCGAAGAACGAGGTCATCTCCATCCGCATCGTATCGGGGTTGAACTGCGCGCCCACCGGGTTCTGCATCCAGCCATTGGCGATCAGGATCCACAGCGCCGAAAAGTTCGAGCCGATGGCCACCAGCCAGGCAACCGTCAGGTGCGCGACCTTGCTCAGCTTGTCCCAGCCGAAAAAGAACAGGCCGACAAACGTGGCCTCAAGGAAAAAGGCCATCAAGCCTTCGACCGCCAGCGGCGCGCCGAAAATGTCGCCGACATAGTGGCTGTAATAACTCCAGTTCATGCCGAACTGAAATTCCATCGTGATGCCGGTGGCGACGCCCAGGACAAAGTTGATCCCGAACAGCGTGCCCCAGAACTTGGTCATCTGCCGCCAGACGGGGCGGTTGGTCATGACGTAAACGGTTTCCATGATCGCCACGAGGATCGACAGACCCAGCGTCAGCGGCACGAAAAGAAAGTGATACATGGCTGTCATCGCGAATTGCAGGCGTGACAGCTCGACGACATCGAGCTCCATGTTGCAGACTCCTTACTTGCTGCGCGGGATCAAAAGGTATCCCGCAGATGCACATTAAAGTCGTCCTACACCTGTTAACCGAGTCGCAGACTTGATCTGGATCAAAAATATGCTGAATTCGGAATATATCTTTTCACAAATCCACGATCCGATCGGCCGCGTCCAGCTCGGCCGGGCGGTGCGCGGCCATCAGGATCACGGCGCGGGGCAAAACCGCGCGAATTTGCGCCAAAACCGCGCGGGCGCGGGCATCGTCCAGCCCCTCGGTCGGTTCGTCCAACAGCAGGATATCGGGCGCGCGCAGGATCGCGCGGGCCAGCACCAGCCGCCGCGCCTCGCCGCCCGACAGGCCGGCGCCGCCCTCGCCCAAAGCCATGTCCAACCCGCCGCGCGGGCCTGCCACGTGATCCAGCGACACCGCCCGCAACGCGGACCAGGCGCTGTCGTCGTCCAGGCGATCGCGCGCCAGTGCCAGGTTGTCGCGGATCGTGCCGCCAATCAGCGCGGCGCGCTGCGGCACAAGGGTCAGGTGAGCGCGCAGCTGATCCTCGGGCCAGGTGGCCACGTCGGCCCCCAAAACCGTGATCCGGCCACCCGCCAGCGGCGCCAAGCCGGCCACCGCATCCAGCAGGGTGCTTTTGCCCACGCCGCTGCGCCCGCGCAGCGCGACGGTGTCGCCAGGGCGGATATGCAGGCTTAGCCCGTCGATCAGCGGCACCAGACGGTCGGGGCGGGTCAGCCGCAAATCGGTGATACGCAGCCCGGCACTTGCATCCGGCGTGACCTTTGGCAAGGCGGCGGCTGCGGCGGGCGCGGCATCACCCAGAACCCGAGCGGCGGCGTCGTGCATCCGGCCCAGCTCGGCCAGGCCACGGCGCAGCGGCATCACGGTTTCGGCAAGCGCCAGCGCGACAAAGACGCCCAGCGCGCCCAACGCCGGATCGCCGCCCGCCTGCACCGTGACCGAGCCTGCCAGCAACAGCGCGGCCACCACCAGCACCGACACCGCCGACAGGCCGAATGCAGCGCGGCGGTCGATCCGGTCCAGCCGCGCCTCGGCCCCGCGCAGAGCGGTTTCGCTGTGCGACAGCGCGGCCAGTTGCCCGCCCAGGCCGCCCCCCACAAGAAAGGCCCGCTGCCCCCGGAACAGGCCCACGACCTGTCGCCGCATCTGTTGCAAATGGCGCTGCGCCGCGCGCGCGGGCGTGATCCCGCCGCGTGCGATACCCAGCAAAACCAGCGCCGCGCCCAGGCCATATCCCACCAGGATCGTCCAGGCCGCCATCGCGCCCACGAGCCAGTAAAGCACCGCGAAGGCGCCCAGATGCGTGACCACGGCTGCAAGCATCGGCAGGATCAGCCGCAACAGCAGACCGTCCAGCGCGTCGACATCGCCGGTGATCCGCGTCAGCTCGGCCGCGCCGCGCAGGCGCCGCAGATCGGGGATCGGCCAGCCCGACAACCGCCGCAGCAGCGTTACGCGCAGCCGCGCCAACGCGCGCAGCGTGGCATCATGGGTCAGCACCCGTTCCGCATAGCGGGCACCGGCACGGCCCAGCGCCAGAAACCGCACGCCGGCGCTGGGGCGGAACACGTCGAAGGCGATACCGATGCCGGCCAGCCCGGCCATGCCGGTGGCGGTGATGAACCAGCCCGACAGACCCAGCAGGGCCGCGCCCATTGCCAGCACCGCGACCGCCGCAGCCGCGCCGCGCCACATCGCCCAGGCATCGGCGGCCCAAAGCAGCCGGGTTGCGCGCCATAACAGCCTCATGCCGCATCCCCCACCGGCACCGCCCGATCGAAGGCGGCGATCAGCGCCGGGTCATGGGTGGCCGCCAGAACCGTCGCGCCCGCATCGCGCGCGGCGCACAGGGCCGCGATGATCTGCGCGGCGGTTTTCGCATCCAGGTCGGCCGTCGGCTCGTCCGTCAGGATCACATCCGCCCCCGACAGGAAGGCCCGCGCCAGCATCAGCCGCCGCGCCTCGCCGCCCGAAACGCCGGCGCCGGTTTCGCCCAACCTGGTGTCCAGCCCGTCGGGCAGGGCGGCGACGATGTCACTGGCCTGCGCCCGCGCCAGGGCAGCCGCCGGATCGCCCGCCTGCCCGGTGGGGTCAAGAAAGGCGCGCAGGGTCACATCGGGCACATGTACCGTTTGCGGCACCAGCGCGCAGCGGGCGCGCCAGGCATCGGCGGTGGCGTCGTCCAGCGGCTGACCCGCCACGGTGATCTGCCCCGCATCCGGCCGCACCAAGCCCAGAACGGTATCCAGCACGGTCGACTTGCCCGCGCCGCTGGGGCCGGTCAGCGCCACGGCCTGGCCCGCCGCGATCTGCATGTCGGGCAAGGCCAAGGCCCGGTCGCCGCGCGCCACGCGCACGCCCGCCAGGGCAATCGACGCCGGCCCGGCAAGGCGTGGCACAGGCTGCGCAGTGCCCAAAATCGCAAGCGGCGGATCGGTTTCGAGCGCTGTCAGCTCGTGCATCACCGCCTCGGCGGCGGCCTTGTCATGCCAAGCGGCGGCAAGATCGCGCAGGGGCTGAAAGAACTCGGGCGCAAGCAACAGGATGAAAACCCCCTGCCCCAGGGTCAGCGGCGTGGCCCAGGCGCCGATGGTGATTTCACCCAGCAGCGAAAAGCCCACATAGACCGCCACCAACGCAACGCCGATGGCCGAAAACAGCTCGAGCACCGTGGACGACAGAAACGCGATGCGCAGCACGGCCATCGTGCGGGCGCGCAGGCTTTCGGCGGCGGCGGCGAAATCGGCCTCGACCCGCGCGGTGCCGCCCAGCAGTCGCGCATCGGGCAAGGCGGCGATGCGGTCGATCAGCAGGCGGTTCATATCGCCGATCTCGGCCATTTGGCGGGTGCTGGCCTCTTTCGCGGCCATGCCGACCAGCGCCATGAACACCGGGATCAGCGGCCCAGCCACCAGCAGAACCAGCGCCGCGATCCACGATACCGAGGCAACCAGCGCCAGGAACAGCAGCGGGATCACCCGCACCCGCAGCATCGCGGGCTGGTAGCGCAGCAGATACGGCACCAGAAGCGGAAGTTTCTGAGCATAAAGCGCGGCCAGTTCGGCCGAGGACATCGTATCGCGCAGCAGCAGCGTTTCGCGCGCCATCAGGCGGGTGCGATGGTCGTGCAGCACCGCATCGGCGGCGGCAAAGCCCTGACCGCCCGCCCAGTGATCCAGCCCCGCCCGCGCCAGACCCGCGCCCAGGAACAGCGCGATCCAGCCCAAGGCCCCGCCCAGCCCACTGCCCGCCGCCCAACCGGCGACGACCCCGGCAATGGCCAGCGCCTGAACCGCCCAAAGCGCGCTGGCCGACAGATGGCCCCAGGCCGCGCGACGCAAACCGCGCGCGGCATCGGGGGGCATGTCGATCAAGGGACGCATCGGCAGACTCGGCGGATCATAAAGTTACATTCAGGATGCAATATATGAACAGGCGCGCGATGGCGACCCCCCTGCTTTGCGACACGGGCGCGCAGAGCGGTCAGAGCAGCGCAGGCCCCAGGATCAAGGCCGCACCGGCCACGGCAAGCGCCGCGCGCAAGGGCGCCGCCGCGCGCCCGATCAGGCCAAAGGATATCGCCGCCAATCCCGCGCCGATCATCGCAAAGGCCCCAAGCGCGGGCACCGGCGCCTCGGCCAGACGGATGATCGCGGGCTGCGCGATCATGCTCAGCGGGACCAGGTACAGCCCGACGCCCAGCGCCATCGCCGTCAACGCCACACGCAGCCAGTTTTCACCGATCATGCCCGAGGCGATGAAAACCGCACCGCACACGGGCGGGGTGATCGTGGACAGCAATGCGAACCAGAACACGAACAGATGCGCCTGCAACGGCTCTAGCCCCAGTTCGATCAGCGCAGGCCCCGCGACCGAAACGCAGATGACATAGGCGGCGGTGGTCGGCACCTCCATCCCCAGCACAAGGCAGGCCAGCGCCGTCAGCAAAAGCGAGGCCCACAGCATCCCGCCCGAGCCTTGCAGGATGACCGAGGTGATTTTCACGCCCAG
>JAASTF010000214.1 GCA_021767525.1 Paracoccaceae bacterium | reverse complement strand
GTGATCCCGGCCAGAACCTCGCCGCTATCGGCCATTTGCGGCACCCATTTGGGGCTGACGAAACTGGCCACCTCGATCCGGCGAAAGCCGGCCGCGCTCAGGCAATCGACCAGCGCGATCTTTTCCGCCGTCGGGATCTGGCGCTTTTCGTTCTGCAGCCCGTCA
Source organism: Paracoccaceae bacterium (assembly GCA_021767525.1). Classification (GTDB taxonomy): domain Bacteria; phylum Pseudomonadota; class Alphaproteobacteria; order Rhodobacterales; family Rhodobacteraceae; genus Lutimaribacter. The sequence goes on along the minus strand of JAASTF010000214.1, from coordinate 5,547 downwards.
CGGGGGCCGACCTCGAAAATCTCGACATATTCAGCCATGGGGCACCTCGTAGGTATCTCGGGTGAAAAGCCGCGCGGCGCCATCCTCGGGCAGCGCCTGGGCAAAGGTGTCACGCTCGGTGATGCGGGCATACCAGGCGGACATCTCGGGGTGGTCATCGAGGGGCAGGAAATGCCGCGCCATGTACACCGCTTGCCCCACCGCGATATCGCAGGCCGAAAAACCCGAGGTCAGCAGGTAATCGCGGTTCTCCACCGGCGTCGACAGCCGCGCCTCAATCGCGTCATAGGCCAGGCGCAGGCGGGCCTGTTCATCCCGCATCAGGCCCGGCGCACCGGCGGCCCAGGCGCGGTGCAGCAGGTCGACGCTGGCCGTGACCGTTTCGGAAAAATGCAGCCAGACCAGCCAGGTCATGCGGTCGGGATCGTCGGGCGCGCGGCCCATCCCACGCTCGGGGAAGCGTTCGCACAGGTATTCGATGATCGCCGTGGCCTCGAACATGCGCTCGCCGTCGATTTCCAGCGCGGGCACACGCCCCGCCGGCGACAGCGACAGAAAGGCCGGGTCGCGCAGGCTGCTGTCGGGGGCATGGGCCACGATCTCGACCGGCTGTTCCAGCTCGGCCAACAGCCACAGCACCCGCATCGAGCGGCTTTGCGGGACATGGTGCAGGGTAATCATGGGCTGGCCTCCGTCAGGCAGGGCGGGCGTGTCTCGGCAAGGGCGGGCCGGGCCTGCATCTGCGCCAGCCAGGCAGCCAGGGCCGGCCGGCGCGCGATCAGCCGCGCACCGGCGTCCACCGCACCGAAATAGCACAGCATAGGGGCCAGCATCAGATCCGCAAGGTTGGGCGACTGGCCGGTCAGCACCAGCCCCTCTTGGGCAATTGCGTCCAGCGCATCCAGAACGCGCGGCGCGGCGGCCAACCCGTCACCCAGCGCATCGGTATCCCCCGCCTGCTCCATGCGCGGCAGGTAATAGCCGTTGGAAAACACCTGCCGCACCAGCGGGCCATAGACCTGCCCGTTGATGATCGAGATCACCTGCCACATCCGCGCCTCGGCCCGGGGCGCGGCGGGGATACGATCGGGCCCGGGCGCCAACCGGTCGAGATAGCGCAGGATCGCCGCGGTTTCGTAAAGCACGAAGTCACCGTCGCGCAGCACCGGCACCTGCCCGAACGGATGCAGCCCGCGCAGGCCCGCCGCCTGGGTATCGTCAAACGGGTTCAGTTCGTCATACCGCGCGGCCAGACCCATCTCGGCCAGCGCCCAGCGCACCGCCCAGGTATAGACGCTGTCGTGAAAGCCGGTCAGGGTCAGGCTGGATTGGGCTGTCACGCCGCCGCGTCCTCTTCGGCCTCAAGGCGGATCAGGGGCGCGCCCGCCTCGACCTGGGCGCCGGCCTCGGCCAGAACCTCGGCCACCACGCCGTCGCGCGCGGCCAGCAGGCTGTGCTCCATCTTCATCGCCTCCAGCACCGCCAGCCGGTCGCCCGCGCTGACCGCCTGGCCAGGCTCGGCAAAGACCGCCTTGACCAACCCGGGCATCGGCGCCTCGATCACATCGGCGCCCGCGCCCGCCGCCGCCGCGCGGTCCAGCGGATCGATCACGTGGAATTCCAGCCCGGCATCGCGGAACAGCGTCAGCAGATCGCCCTTGCGCACGGCCGCCACGCCGGCCTGCCCGTCGAAATGCCAGCTGCCCGCGATCCGGTCCGCCGCCACCGTGGACCCGTCCAAGGTGATCTCGGCCCGGTCTGGCCCGCAAAGCGCGACACGCAACACTTGCTCGTCTTCGCCAAAGCGCAAGGCGACGCTGCGCGGCGTGGGCGTCCACAGGGTAAAGCCCGCATCATTCGGCAGGTCCGCATCGAGGCCCAGCGCCACCAGCGCCGCTTGAGCCCAATCCGCCGATGTCGGCGCCGGCTGGCTGACCAGCTTATCCAGGTCGCGCGCGATCAGGCCGGTGTCGACATCGCCCCGGGCAAACCCCTCATGCGCGCAAAGCGCCGAGAGGAACCCAAGGTTCGTCACCGTGCCCGCCACCTGCGTATCCGCCAGCGCCGCGCGCATCCGCGACAGGGCGACGGCGCGGGTGGGCCCGTGGGTAATGATCTTGGCGATCATCGGGTCGTAAAAGGGGCTGATCGTGTCGCCCGGGCGCACACCGCTATCAGCCCGCGCGCCCGCCGGAAAGGCCAGATGCGCCAGCGTGCCGGTGGCGGGCAGAAAGCCCTTGGGCACGTCCTCGGCATAAAGCCGCGCCTCAAAGGCGTGGCCGTTGATCTGCAGATCGTCCTGCGCGCAAGGCAACGGCTCACCCGCCGCGACGCGCAGCTGCCACTCCACCAGGTCGATGCCGGTGATCGCTTCGGTTACCGGGTGCTCGACCTGCAGGCGGGTGTTCATCTCCATGAACCAGAACCCGTCGGGGCGCAGACCGCTGCTGCCGTCAACGATAAACTCCACCGTGCCCGCGCCCTTGTAGCCGATCGCCTGAGCCGCGCGCACGGCGGCCTGTCCCATCGCCGCGCGCATCTCGGGCGTCATGCCGGGAGCCGGCGCCTCTTCGATCACCTTCTGGTGGCGGCGCTGCAGCGAGCAATCGCGCTCGAAGAGGTGCACGGCCCGCTCGCCATCTCCAAAGACCTGCACCTCGATATGGCGCGGCTGCTGGATGTATTTCTCGATCAGCACATCGGGGTTGCCAAAGGCAGTGCGCGCCTCGCCCTGCGCACTTTCCAGCGCGTCCATGAAATCGCCTGCCCGTTCGACCAGCCGCATCCCCTTGCCGCCGCCGCCCGCCACGGCCTTGATCAGCACCGGGTATCCGATGGCATCCGCCGCGCCCGACAGATGCTCGGGATCCTGGTTCTCGCCGTGATAGCCGGGCACCACCGGCACGCCCGCCTGTTCCATCAACGCCTTGGCGGCATCCTTCAGCCCCATCTTGCGAATGGCATCCGCTGACGGGCCGATAAAGACCAGGCCCGCCGCCGTGACGGCCTCGACGAAATCGGGGTTTTCTGACAAAAAGCCATAGCCCGGGTGGATTGCCTGCGCGCCCGTGGCTTGCGCCGCCGCGATGATTGCGTCACCGCGCAGGTAACTGTCGGCGGGGGCCGAGCCGCCGATATGCACCGCATCTTCCGCCATCGCCACGTGTTTCGCGCCGCGGTCTGCATCGGAATAAACGGCCACCGTGCGCACGCCCATTGCGCGCGCCGTTTCCATCACCCGGGCCGCGATCTCGCCCCGGTTCGCAATCAGGATCTTGTCGAACATCCGTCCCTCCTTGGCCACCCGGCCCTCGTGTTTCCTCTCTCCCCAAATATCCCGGGGGAGTCGCCCATCGGGCGACGGGGGCAGCGCCCCCTTGTCATCGTTCGAAATCCTCGACCACGCGGAAGGTTTCGACCAACATGACCACATCCGGCGCGAAATGACCCGCGCGGGTCAGATAGGCCCGATACCCCTGCCGCCAGTGGTCCAGATCGCGAAACTCGCCCTGCGGCGGGATGCGCGCCGCGTCCACCTGGTCAAAGGGGATGCTCTCGACCTTCAGCGTTTCGACCGCCAGCGCCGGCTTGCCCTGCCAGTCGAGCGCGATATCGATCCGCCCAGGTTCGGGCAGCGGCTCGCCCCGCGCCTGAAAGGCGGGCAGCGCATCGCAGGTCACGGTTTTGCGCCCGGCCCGCACGAGGGCAAGGATTTCACCGTTCAGTGCGGCGCTATCGCCATAGCGAAACGGCACGGCGCCCGGATAGCGCGCGGCGATATCGGCGGGCAGCTCTATCGGCATTTGTTGCGCCAGCGAGGGGCCAGCCCCTCGCGCTCCCCGGAGTTTACTTGGCAAGATGAAGACAGGACCATCTCGCGCCTCACATCCGGAACACGCCGAACCGGGTTTCCGGGATCGGGGCGTTCAGGCTGGCAGACAGGCTCAGGGCCAGCACATCGCGGGTTTTGCGCGGGTCGACGATGCCATCGTCCCAGAGCCGCGCGCTGGCATAGAGCGGGTGGGATTGCTCTTCGAACATCTCGATGGTGGGGCGTTTGAACTCGGCCTCTTCCGCGGCCGACCAGGTGCCGCCCGACCGTTCGATCCCGTCGCGTTTTACCGTGGCCAGCACGCCCGCCGCCTGTTCGCCGCCCATGACGGAAATGCGGCTGTTGGGCCAGGTCCACAGGAAACGCGGGCTGTAGGCGCGGCCGGCCATGCCGTAATTGCCAGCGCCGAACGAGCCGCCCACAAGCATCGTGATCTTGGGCACAGATGTCGTTGCCACCGCCGTCACCATCTTGGCGCCGTGGCGCGCGATGCCTTCGTTTTCGTATTTGCGGCCCACCATGAATCCGGTGATGTTTTGCAGGAAAACCAAGGGGATACGGCGCTGACTGCACAGCTCGACGAAATGCGCGCCCTTCACCGCCGCCTCGGAGAACAGCACGCCGTTATTGGCCACGATCCCCACCGGGCACCCCTTTACATGGGCAAAGCCGGTGACCAGCGTTTCGCCAAAGCGCGGCTTGAATTCATCAAAGCGGCTGCCATCGACCACCCGGGCGATCACCTCGCGGATGTCGTAGGGTGTGCGCAGGTCGGCGGGCACGACGCCCAAGATTTCGTCGGGGTCATAGGCTGGCTCTTCGGGGCTGGCCCAGTCCACGGTTTCGGGCTTGCGCCGGTTCAGGTGGCTGACCGCGCGGCGGGCGAGCGCCAGCGCGTGGGCATCGTCCTCGGCCAGGTAATCGGCCACGCCGGACAGGCGCGTGTGCACGTCGCCGCCGCCCAGATCCTCGGCCGTCACCACCTCGCCCGTCGCCGCCTTGACCAAGGGCGGGCCGGCCAGAAAGATCGTGCCCTGTTCTTTCACGATGATCGTCACGTCGGACATGGCAGGCACGTAGGCGCCGCCGGCGGTGCAGCTGCCCATCACCACCGCGATCTGCGGGATGCCCTTGGCCGACATGTTGGCCTGGTTGAAGAAGATGCGCCCGAAATGGTCGCGGTCGGGGAACACCTCGTCCTGCTGCGGCAGGTTCGCGCCGCCGCTGTCGACCAGGTAGATGCAGGGCAGATGGTTCTGTTCCGCGACTTCCTGCGCGCGCAGGTGTTTCTTGACGGTCATCGGGTAATAGGTGCCGCCCTTTACCGTGGCGTCGTTGCAGACGATCATGCATTCATGCCCGCTGACGCGCCCGATGCCCGCGATCACGCCCGCGCAGGGCGCCGCCCCATCATACAGCCCATGCGCCGCCGTCGCGCCGATTTCCAGGAACGGGCTGCCCGGATCCAACAGGTTGGCCACCCGTTCACGCGGCAGCATCTTGCCCCGGCTGACATGGCGCTCGCGCGACTTTTGCCCGCCACCGGCGGCGGCCAGGGCGGCGGCCTCTTCGACCACCCGCAGCGCCTGCAGATGGCCCTCGCGGTTTTGCTGGAACTGCTCGGAGGATGGCAGGGCCTGCGATTGCAGTTTCATGGGCTGTCCTTTCGAAAATCTGTCTTACGGGCGGTCGGGGCGCGGGCGCGGCCGCGTGGG
>JAASTF010000021.1 GCA_021767525.1 Paracoccaceae bacterium | reverse complement strand
GCGCTGAACTTTCCCGAAACCGCCGAAGACGAAGAAGGCTTTGCCGCGCTGCGCAAGGCGCTGCGCGACCGCCAGGCCAAGGAACTGATCCAGGCCAGCCAGGATATCCTGACCCTGCTCAGCCAGGATGGCATCTACATGGATGACCTGCGCCCCGACCTGGCCCGCCCCGAGATCTGGCGCCGCTTTGCCGCCGGCGAGCGCGGCCGCGTGATCGCGGCCTTGGGCGGCATCCGCGACCGGTCGTCCCTGGCGTTGACGGCGGGCCGCATGAAGCAAGACCCGATTTTCCGCGACACCGCCCACCATTTCCTGCGCAAGTTCGACCGCATGTTCATCGCCTTCGAACAAACCGCCACCGACAGCGACATCCAGGACCTGGCCGGCACCCGCACCGCGCGGGCCTTCATGCTGTTGGGGCGCGTCGCGGGCATGTTCGACTGACCCACCGGCTTGCATCCCCCCGAACCGGGCGCTACCCCTGTGGCTGACCGATATCCCGGGGCCTTTCCATGACCACCGAAACCAACAGCGCCTATTGGCAAGGGGTGCGCGATGGCGCGCCTTTTTTCCTTGTGGTGACGCCCTTTGCCATGTTGTTCGGCGTGGTCGCGACCGAGGCCGGCCTGAACGTGGCCGAGGCGCTGTCGTTCTCGGTGGTCGTGATCGCGGGCGCCGCGCAATTCACCGCGCTGCAGCTGATGGTCGACCAGGCGCCGCTGTTCGTGGTGCTGGCCTCGGCCTTGGCGGTCAACCTGCGCATGGCGATGTATTCCGCCTCTCTTACGCCGCATCTGGGCCGCGCGCCGCTGTGGCAGCGGATGCTGATCGCCTATTTCCTGGTCGATCAATCCTATGCCTGTTCGATCATGGCCTTTGAAAAACACCGCGACTGGTCGGTGGCGCAAAAGGTGGCGTATTTCTTTGGTGTCGTCACGCCCATCTGCCCGATGTGGTATGCCATGACGCTGGTCGGCGCCTGGATCGGCAGCGCCATCCCCACCGAGATGGGGCTGGATTTCGCGGTGCCGATCACCTTTATAGCGCTGATCGCGCCGATGCTGCGCACGGGCGCGCATCGCGCGGCGGCGCTGGCCTCGGTCGTGCTGGCGTTGGGGTTCGGATGGCTGCCCTATAACCTGGGCCTGATCGTGGCCGGCATCGGCGGCATGGTCGTCGGCGCCCAGGTCGAGCTGGTGCTGCGCCGCACCGGAAAATGGGTGGACCCATGATCGACCGGCTTGAGCTGTGGATCGTCATCATCGGGCTGGGCCTGGGCAGTTTCGGCCTGCGCTTTGTCTTTCTGGGCCTGATCGGCGACCGCCCCCTGCCCGACTGGGTGCTGCGGCACCTGCGCTACACGGCGGTGGCGGTTCTGCCCGCGATCGTGGCGCCGCTGGTCGTCTGGCCCAGTGCCACCGGCGGCGCATTCGATCCGCCCCGCGCGGCGGCGGCGGTGGTGACATTGGCGGTCGGCTATTTCACCAAGAACGTGCTGCTGGCCATCGGGTTGGGCGCGGCGACCCTGATCGGCGGGATCGCCCTACTCGGCTGAGCGTGCGGCGCGCTGCGCGGCCACGCGCGCAGGGTCGAACGCGGCCAGCACGGCGCTGTTGTCGTCCGAGTCGTATTCATAAAGCTCGCGCGAGGTGACGCCGGGAATTTCCGCGAAATCCTCGGCCAGCTTGTTGGGATACCACGTGCCGCTGATTCCCAGCTGGGGATAGCGCGACAGGATTTCCGAAACGCTGGCGGCGCAACGGGCGTCCTGCTGCTGCCCCATCGCCATGGCATCGCGCAGTATCGCCTCGGCCAGTTCGGCCGACACCGCCAGGCTCTGCACCTGCACATGATATGTCTCGCGCGCGTGATAGCGCGTGTAGACATCCAAAAGCTGCGGCGTCACGCCATACACGACATCGCCCTTGCGGATGATCGCCTCGTTCCGGAACGAGCCCGCCGGATCAAAGATCACCCGCTGGCTGCCATTGACCATGAGGGCCGAATGCGCGCCCGCCCCGGTGCTGTTGCTTTTCATCGTGAAAAGCCGCAGTTCCGGCTGCCCGCCATGCACGTAAGCCGCCTGCCGGATGGTTTCGGCGCTGCGCGGAATCTCGGGCTTGGTCGCGCACCCGGCCAGTGCCGCGGTGCACAGAACGGCGATCAGGATGCCACGCATGCCTACTCCTACGGTTATCGTGAAAGGGGCGGCATGGCGCCCCGTCCGGCCTTAGCCGTTGACGATCGCGATAAAGATCAGCACCGCGATGATCGCGATGACCGACCATTTGACCGCACCGACGAAGCCGTCAAAGGTCTTTTGTTGCGTGGTGATGTCCATCTCGCCATGCTTGTGTTCGGCCATGTGTCCTGTCCTTGTCGAAAGTCCCGAAAAAGCGTTCGCTGCGTTGATTAGCGGATTCAGGATTGACTGTCACCCATCAAGCGACGCGATCAGGCTTTTTCCAGGTCCTGTGCCAGGCGAAACCCGATCCGGCGCGGCTCGGCCTCGGTCGAGGGTTTGGGCAACGCGCGCAGCATCACGCTCAGCTGGCTGACATGCTGAATGAACTGCGTGCGCGCGCCCTGCATGTCGGTGCCGTAAAAGGTAATCATGTCGGGGTCGAAGAACCCCATGCCTTCGATCCGCAACACGCCGACATCCCCACCGGTAAAGCCCATGGCGACCTCGTGTTCGGCATCCAGCTGGGCCTCGAAATCGCGGATGTAAAGGATCAGCCGTTCATAGGCCCATTCCGCCGGACTTTTGCTGTCGGTCGCAGCGGCGGTGGTTTCGGCCGCGCTGTCGGCCTCGGCGTGCATTTCGTGCCGGCGCGGCGGTGCCGGGCAATCGTCGTGATCGTCGTGGTTCTGGTCGGTCATGGCTCGGCCCCGTCCGCAGTTTGCCACAGCCAGGCCCCGTCGCCATCGCGCCTGTGCCGCGTCACCTGACCAAGGTGCAGAAGGTGATTGAGATGCGCAACCGTTTCAGACAACGCCAGGCCATAGGTCCCGCCGTCGATCTTGCGCTTGAACAGCGGCGGGAAACAGTCGCTTGCCACGCGTGGCGTGGCCAGGTGCCGCCGCAGCCGCCGCAGCGCCCCGTGATGGTTTTCGGCCAACTGGTGCATGCGCAGCGGCAAGCCGGTAAAGGGCAGCTTGTGCCCGCCCAGAACCAGGTGATCCTCGCGCGCCAGCCGCGCCAGCCGCTCGCAGCTTTCCAGCCAGTCGGCCAGAGGGTCGGCCAGCGGTTCGGCCGGGTGCACGCCGATATTGGGGCTGATCGAGGGCAGGATCTGGTCGCCCGCGATCACCAGGTTGTCGTCACGGCTCCACAGCGTCAGATGCTCGGGCGCGTGGCCGTGGCCGACATGCACATCCCAGGCACGCCCGCCCGCGCGCAGCACGTCGCCCTGTTTCAGTCGCACATATCCGATGGGCAGCATATGGCAGAGATCGGCAAAGTTGAACGGCCGCTCGGCCATCCGCTTGTCGAAAATCTCGGGCGCCATGCCGGCCTCGCGCCAGAACGCCTGGGCCTGCGGGCTGGGCCGCTCTTCGACATCCAGCATCAGCATCCGGGCAAAGGCATAGGATGTGCGCGTGGTCCAGTTCTCGGCGCCGAACCGCTCCATCAACCAGCCCACCATGCCCACGTGATCGGGGTGATAATGGGTCAGGATCACCCGGCCCACCGGCTTGCCGCCCAGCGTGCCCGACAGGATATCCTCCCATATGGCGACAGATTTGCGCGTCATCACGCCGGTGTCGACGATCGACCAGCTGTCGCCCTCGTCCAGCGCGTAGATATTGACGTGGTTCAACGTCATGGGCAGCGGCAGACGCAACCACAGCACCCCCGGCGCCACCTCGACCGCGCGGCCCGTTTCAGGCGCCTCGTCCCAGGGATAGCGGATGCCCTGGCCCGCGCCGTCCATCACGCGGCCAGGTCGTCGGCGCTGAGCGCGTAAAGATCGTCGGCCCCCGACATCGCATGGGTCAGCAGCGGCGCATGTTCCGGCAACAGGCGCGTGATGTAGAACCGCGCCAGCTTGCTGCGCGGGCCCTCGCCCTGTTCGGCCAGCGCGGCGCGCAGGTGGTAATGCCCGCCCAGAACCCGCGCAAAGGCCCGAAGAAACGGAACCGACCCCGCAGCCCGCGCGCGCGTGTCGCTTTGGGCCAGCAGCCATTCCACCGCCTCGCGCAGGGTTTCGCTGGCCTGCCAGACCGGTTCGGCCAGGTCGGGCATGTCGTGGCGCACCGATTCAGCATGGGCCTCGATCTCGTCCAACAGGCGGAACGCGGCCTCGCCGCCATCCATCATCTTGCGGCCCACCAGGTCCATCGCCTGAATGCCGTTGGTGCCCTCGTAGATCGGCGTGATCCGCACGTCGCGCAGGAATTGCGCCGCGCCCGTTTCCTCGACATAGCCCATGCCGCCGTGGATCTGGATGCCGGTGCTGGCCACCTCGCAGCCGATATCGGTGGCGAACGCCTTGGCGATGGGCGTCAGCAGCGCGGCACGCGCCTTCCACTCGGGGTCGTGGGTGGCGGTTTCCATGTCGATCGCCACCGCGCAGTTCACCGCGATGGCGCGGGCGGCGAACGTGTCGGCCTTCATCGTCAGCAGCATCCGGCGCACGTCCGCATGGTCGATGATGCGGCCCATCTGCTGGCGCTCGGTCGCATAGGCCAGCGCGTGCTGATAGGCACCCTCGGCACAGCCGACACCCTGCGCGCCCACCGCCAGGCGGGCGTTGTTCATCATGGTGAACATCGCGGCCATGCCCTTGTTTTCCTCGCCCACCAGCCAGCCGGTCGCACCGTCATACTGCATGACCGCCGTGGGGCTGCCGTGAATGCCCATCTTGTGTTCCAGGCTGACAACCTTCAGGTCGTTCGCCACGCCCGGGGTGCCATCCGCATCGGGGATGAACTTGGGCACCATGAACAGGCTGATCCCCTTGGTGCCCGCGGGCGCATCGGGCAGACGCGCCAACACCAGGTGACAGACATTGTCGGTGAAATCGTGATCGCCCCAGGTGATATAGATCTTCTGCCCCGAGATCGCATAGGTGCCGTCGCCCTTGGGCTCGGCCTTGGTTTTCAACGCGCCCACGTCGCTGCCGGCCTGCGGCTCGGTTAGGTTCATGGTGCCGGTCCATTCGCCGCTGATCAGCTTGGGCAGGTACAGCTCTTTCAGATCGTCGCTGGCGTGATGCTCCAGCGCCTCGATCTGGCCCTGGGTCAGCAGCGGGCACAGCCCCAGCGACATCGCCGTTGCGGCGGCCATCTCGTTGAACGCGGTCGTCACCGCGATGGGCAGGCCCATGCCGCCATGCTCGGGGCTGGCCGATAGCGCGATCCAGCCGCCTTCGGCCAGTTGCTGATAAGCCTCCTTGAAGCCGTCGGTGGTGCGCACCACGCCGTTTTCCAGCCGCGCAGGATCCAGATCGCCCTTGCGGCGCAGCGGGGCCAGCACCTCTTCGCAGATGCGGCCGGCACCGTCCAGAATCGCCTCGACCATGTCGGGCGTCGCCTCGGCGAAACGCTTGGTCGCCTGGACCTGGGCAAATTCCGACACGTGATCGAAGATAAAGCGGAAATCGTTGACCGGGGCGCGATAGGGCATGATCGTCTCCTGCGGTGGCAGCTTGGCAAGTCTGGGCGCGACATGTATGCGCTTGGATTGCCTTGGCACACTAGTGGCGGGCACCCACGCATCAACCGAAACGCGGCGTCAGAACATGGGTCGAACAGAGCATTTGCAGGGTGACGACAGCGGCATTGTCCGCGCCGCGGAATTGCTTTCCGAGGGGCGGCTTATCGCCCTCCCGACCGAGACGGTTTACGGCCTGGCGGGCGACGCGCGGAATGACCGCGCGGTGGCGCGAATCTTTGACGCCAAGGGCCGGCCCAGTTTCAATCCGCTGATCGTGCACCTGGCCGATGCCGGGGCTGCGCGCGCGTTGGTCGACTGGTCGGATGCCGCCGAGATGCTGGCCACCGCCTTCTGGCCCGGGCCGCTGACGCTGGTTCTGCCGCTGAAAGACGGGCATGGCCTGTCGCCGCTGGTCACCGCGGGGCTCGATACCGTGGCCATCCGCGTGCCCGCGCATCCGCTGGCGCAGGTGGTGCTGCGCGCATTCGGCGGGCCGGTGGCAGCGCCTTCGGCCAACCCCTCGGGCCGGATCAGCCCGACCACCGCCGCGCATGTGCTGGCCGGGCTCGATGGCCGGATCGACGCGGTTCTGGATGGCGGGCCCTGCACCGTGGGGTTGGAAAGCACCATCGTCGGGCTGGCGGGCACCCCCACCCTGCTGCGCCCCGGCGGCATCCCGGCCGAGGCGATCGAGGCCGCGTTTGGCGCGCCCTTGGCCCAGCATGACGGCACCGCCATCACCGCGCCGGGGCAGCTTGGATCGCATTACGCGCCCGGTGCGCGGGTGCGCCTGAATGCAACGCAGGCCGACCCGGGCGAGGTGCTGATCGGCTTTGGCCCGATGGAGTGCGATCTGAACCTGTCGCGCGCGGGCGATCTGGTCGAGGCCGCGGCCAACCTCTTTCACCACCTGCACGACGCCGACCGTCCCGGCATCGCCGGCATCGCCGTCGCCCCGATCCCGCAGCACGGGCTGGGCGTGGCGATCAACGACAGGCTGCGCCGCGCGGCCGCACCGCGTGGCTGACCCTTTCCGCGCCCCCGCGCAGCGCCTAGATTGACCCGCATGGAGCAGGGATTCGACAGCATGGCGGCACTGGCCGCGCTGGACTGGCAGGTTGAGCTGGGGGCGGTGGACGCCATCGGCGACGCGCCCGTGAACCGGTACGAGTTGCCAACCGAGGCGCCGGCCAAACCCGTGCAGGCCAAGCCGCGCGAAAAGGCCGCGGCCCCCGCCATTCCGCAACGCCCGCAGGTCGATCCCGTCGCCGTGGCCCGCCAGGCCGCCGAAGCGGCGCAGGATCTGGACAGCCTGCGCGCCGCAATGGCCGCCTTCGATCATTGCGAGCTGAAGCGCGGCGCGCGCAACCTGGTGTTCAGCGACGGCGCGCCCGCCGCCCGCGTGATGATCCTGGGCGAGGCGCCGGGCCGCGACGAAGACCGCGAGGGCAAGCCGTTCGTGGGCCGCGCGGGCCAGCTGCTGGACCGGATGCTGGCGGCCATCGGCCTCGATCGCAGTGTGCCGGATGCGGGCCAGGCCGTCTATATCACCAACGTTCTGCCCTGGCGCCCGCCCCAGAACCGCGACCCGAAGCCCGATGAAATCGCGATGATGCTGCCCTTCGTGCAGCGCCATGTCGAATTGGCGCAGCCCGAAATCCTGGTGCTGATGGGCAATATCAGCTGCCAGGCGGCGCTTGGCAAACGCGGCATCACCCGCCTGCGCGGCCAATGGGCCGAGGCCTTCGGCCGCCCCGCCCTGCCGATGACCCATCCCGCCTACCTGCTGCGTCAACCGCAGGCCAAGCGCGAGGCCTGGGCCGACCTTCTTTCGCTCAAAGCCAAACTGGGGGGTACTTGATGCACATCCTGGCCTTTTCCGACCTGCACCTGTCCGCAGGCCACGCCGAAACCTTGACCGAGGCCAGCACCGAGGCCGACCTGGTGATCGGCGCGGGCGATTTCTGCAACATGCGCGAGGGGTTGGACGAGGCGATGGAGATGCTCCAGGGCATCATGACCCCGATGATCGTCGTGCCCGGCAACGCCGAAAGCGCCGAGGAGCTGCGCGCAGCCGCCCGCCCCAACATGACGGTCCTGCATGGCGAGGGCACCGAGGTCGACGGGCTGCGCCTCTTCGGGCTGGGCTATGGCGTGCCCACCACGCCCTTCGGCGCCTGGTCTTGCGATCTGTCCGAGGACGAGGCCGCCAAGATGCTGGCGGGCTGCGAGGCCGCCGACCTGCTGATCACCCATTCGCCGCCCAAGGGCGTGGTCGACCGCACCTCTGGCGGGCTATCGGTCGGCTCGACCGCCATTCACGATGCGATCCTGCGGCTCGGCCCGCGCCTTGTTCTATGCGGCCATATTCACGACAGCTGGGGCCAGTCGGGCCATATCGGCGACACAGCGGTGCACAACCTTGGCCCCAAACCCAACTGGTTCGAACTCTGACACCGGAGGCTGCATGTCGCGCATCGACGAAACCAAGGAATTCATCCCCGTCCGCATCGCCGTCCTGACGGTCAGCGACACCCGCGGGATCGAGGAGGACCGCTCGGGCGACACGCTGGTGGCCCGGATCGAAGGCGCGGGCCACATCCTGGCCGACCGCATGATCGTGCGCGACGAACGCGACGCCATCGCGGCCCAGCTGCGCGAATGGATCGACAGCCCCGATGTCGACGTGGTGATTTCCACCGGCGGCACCGGCCTGACCGGCCGCGATGTCACGGTCGAGGCGCATCGCGATGTCTACGAAAAGGAAATCGACGCCTTCGGCACCGTGTTCACCATCGTCAGCATGCAAAAGATAGGCACATCGGCGGTGCAATCGCGCGCCACCGGCGGCGTGGCGGGCGGCACCTACCTGTTCGCCCTGCCCGGCAGCACCGGCGCCTGCAAAGACGCCTGGGACGAGATCCTGCAATACCAGCTGGATTACCGCCACAGCCCCTGCAATTTCGTGCAGATCATGCCCCGCCTCGACGAACACATGCGACGGAAATAGCGCGACCATCCGTAACACCCTTGTGCCTTGGCTTTTACCGGCCCGCGGTTACACTGAACCACCGGGTCTGTTCCCGTCTTGCAAGGGTTGAAATACATGCGTTTCCTGCGGCAAAGCCTGACCGGGCTGGTCCTTTTGTCTGTCACCCTGGCCTTGCTGATCTACGCAGGCGCCCTGGTGCGCGATGCGATCGAGGATCGCATGAACGCCGAGCCGCGCGTGCCGCCCCAGCGCGAACGGGTGTTCACCGTCAACGTCGAAACCGCTTTGCCCGAAACCATCGCCCCGGTGCTGACCGCCTATGGCGAGGTTCAAAGCCGCCGCACGCTGGAACTGCGCGCCGCCGCCACCGGCACCGTGACCGAGCTTGCCGACAATTTCGAAGAGGGCGCACAGGTCGCGCAGGGCGATTTCCTGCTGCGCATCGACCCGGCCAACGCTCAGTCGGCGCTGGACCGCACCGCCAGCGACCTTGCCGACGCCCGCGCCGAACAGGCCGAGGCCGCCCGCGCGCTCGACCTGGCCCGGGACGAGCTGGAAGCGGCGCGGGAACAAGCCGCCTTGCGCGAACGCGCCTTTCAACGTCAGCAAGACCTGGAAGCCCGCGGCGTGGGCACAGCGGCGGCGGTGGAAACTGCCGAACTGGCCGCCTCGTCCGCGCGGCAGGCGGTGCTGACCCGGCGCCAGGCGCTCAGCCAGGCCGAGGCGCGCGTGGACCGCGCCGAAACCGCGCTGGCCCGCGCCCGCATCGCCCGCGACGAGGCCCAGCGCCGGCTGGACGATACCGAGCTGTTCGCCGCTTTCGACGGCACTCTGAACGACGTGAACGTGGTCGAGGGCGGGCTGGTCGCCACCAATGAGCGGCTGGCGCAGCTTGTCGACAACACCGCGCTCGAGGTGGCGTTGCGCATCTCGACCCCGCAATACGCCCGGCTGTTGGACGACCAGGGCCGGCTGATGCCGCTGCCGGTCACCGTCACGCTTAGCGTGATGGGCGTCGATCTTGACGCGACCGGTGTTCTGACCCGCGACAGCGCCGCCGTCGGCGAAGGCCAAAGCGGGCGGTTGATCTTTGCCCGGCTTGACCAGGCGCGCGGCTTCAAACCGGGCGATTTCGTCACCGTGCGCGTCACCGAACCGCCGGTCGCGCGCGTCGTGCGCCTGCCCGCAACGGCGCTGGCCGCCGACGGCACGGTGCTGGTGTTGGGCGCCGACGACCGGCTGGAACCGCTGCCCGTCACGCTTGTCCGCCGCCAGGGCGACGATGTTCTGGTGCGCGGTCAGGGCCTGGGCGGGCACGAGGTCGTGCGCGAACGCTCGCCGCTTTTGGGCGAAGGCATCAAGGTGCGCCCGCTGCGCGCCCCCGAACAGGGCGCCGAGGCCACACCGCCCGCCCCCGACATGCTGGAACTGACTGACGAACGCCGCGCCCGGCTGGTCGCTTTCGTCGAGGCCAGCAGCACCATGCCGGACGAGGTGAAATCCTCGATCCTGGCGCGGCTGCAACAGCCGCGCGTTCCCGCCCAGATGGTCGAGCGGCTGGAAAGCCGCATGGGGGGCTAGGCGATGGCACGCCCGATCCCCGCCCGCGCGGGCGGCATCCTGTCCTATTTCACGCGCCACCGCACCGCCGCGAACCTGCTGCTGGTCGTTCTGCTGGTGCTGGGCGTCTCAGCCGTACCCCAGATGCGCGCACAATTCTTTCCCGACGTGGTGGTGGACGATGTCAGCATCTCGGTGATCTGGGAAGGCGCCGGCGCCGAGGATGTCGACCGTGCCATCGTGCAGATCCTGGAACCTGCGCTTTTGGCGGTCGAGGGCGTCGAAAGCTCGTCCAGCACCTCGTATGAAGGGCGCGCTTCGCTGAACCTGGAATTCGAACCGGGCTATGACATGAACCGCGCCGCCGACGATGTGCAACAGGCGCTGGATTCCGTCACCACCCTGCCGGAAGAGGCAGAAGAGCCGAACGTGGTCCGCAACGCCTGGTACGACCGGGTGACAGATCTGGTGATCACCGGCCCCGTCGGCACCGAACAACTGGGCCTTTTTACCGACGAACTGGTGAACCGCCTCTTTGCCGCCGGCGTCACCCGCACCGTCATCCGTGGTGTCGCCGCCCCACGCACCCTGATCGAGGTGCCCTCGGTCAACCTGATGGCCTATGACGTGACGATCCAGCAGATCGCCGCCGCCATCGCCGAAGAGGTCGACGCCGATCCGGCCGGCGACGTGGATGGCGCAAATGCCCGCGTGCGCACCGGCGTGGAAAAGCGCGACCCCAACCAGATCGCCCGCATCGTCCTGCGCTCGAACGCGGATGGCTCGACCCTGACAGTGGGCGACGTTGCCGATGTGCGCGTCGAGGGCGTGACCCGCAATCGCAGCTATTTCGTTGGCGACAACCCGGCCATGTCGATCCGCGTCGACCGCTCGGCCCAGGGCGACGCCATCGCGATCCAGCGACAGGTCGAAGAGGTCGCGCGCGAGATGCAGGCCACCCTACCCGAAGGCACCACGATCGACCTGATCCGCACCCGCGCCGAGATGATCTCGGGCCGCCTGGATATCCTGATCGACAATGGGTTGATGGGGCTGGGGCTGGTTCTGGCGCTGCTGTTCTTGTTCCTTAACGCGCGCACCGCGTTCTGGGTCGCCGCCGGTATCCCGGTGTCGATGCTGACGGCCATCGCGATGATGTATGCCGCGGGGCTGACGATCAACATGATCTCGCTTTTCGCGCTGATCATCACGCTGGGCATCGTGGTCGACGATGCCATCGTCGTGGGCGAACACGCCGACGCGCGCGCACGCCGACTGCGCGAAAGCCCGGTCGAGGCGGCGGAAAACGCCGCGCGCCGCATGGCGCTGCCGGTCTTTTCCGCCACCCTGACCACGGTGATCGCCTTTTTCGGCCTGACCGCCATCAGTGGCCAGTTCGGCAACCTGATATCCGACATTCCCTTTACCGTGATCGTGGTGCTGGCGGCCTCGCTGGTGGAATGCTTCCTGATCTTGCCCCACCACATGAGCCATGCCCTACAGCACACCGCCAAAGAGCATTGGTACGACGTGCCCTCGCGCATGGTGAATCGCGGCTTTCGATGGGTGCGCGACACGCTGTTCCGCCGGCTCGTGGCCTTCGTGGTCTGGGCGCGTTACCCGGTGCTGGCGCTTACCGTTGTCATCCTGGCCAGCCAGGTCGCGCTTTTCGCACGCGGCGATGTGCAATGGCGGTTCTTCAACGCCCCCGAACGCAGCAGCGTGACCGGCAATTTCGCCATGCTGCCGGGCGCCAGCCGCCAAGACTCGCTGGACATGATGCGCGAGATGCAGCGCGCCACCCAGGAATTGGCCGCCGAATACGAACAGCGGTACGGCCGCAACCCGGTGGATTACATGCTGGCCGAGATCGGCGGCAATTCCGGCCGCCCGCTGCCCGGCTCGGACACCAAGGACGCCGACCTGCTGGGCGGCATCTCGATCGAGCTGATCGACGCCGACCTGCGCCCCGAATATTCCAGCTTTCAATTCGTGGCCGAACTGCAGGACCGCGTGAACCGCCACCCGCTGGTCGAAACGATCAGCTTTCGCGGCTGGCGTTCGGGCCCCGGCGGCGAGGCGCTGGACGTGCAATTCTACGGCGCCGACGCCGACACGCTCAAGGCCGCAAGCGAAGCCCTGAAAGAGGCGCTCTTGCGCTTTCCCGAGGTGTCGGCGGTCGAAGACAACCTGGCCTATGACAAGGAAGAGCTGGTGCTCGAACTGACCCCCCAGGGCCAGTCTCTGGGCTTTACCATCGACGGTGTGGGCCGCGTTCTGCGCAACCGGCTGAACGGGCTCGAGGCGGCGACCTTTCCACTGGGCCCGCGCAGCGCCGAGATCCGCGTGCAACTGCCCGAATCCGAACTGACCGCCGATTTCATCGAACGCATGCAGATGCGCGCGCCCTCGGGCGCCTACGTCCCGCTTGCCGACATCGTCAGCGTCGACCGCCAAAGCGGCTTTTCCACGGTGCGGCGCGAAAACGGCATCCGCCTGATCTCGGTGACCGGCGACATCTCCGAAGACGATCCCGCCCGCGCCCAGGCCGTGATGACCGCGCTGGAACAGGAAATCCTGCCCGACATCGCCGCCCGCCAACAGGTCGAATGGCGCCTGTCGGGCCTGAGCGAACAGGAAGACGAGTTTCTGGGCGATGCGCTGACCGGGCTGATCCTGTGCCTTCTGGGCATCTACATCGTGCTGGCCTGGGTGTTTTCCAGCTGGACGCGCCCCATCGTGGTGATGGCGATCATCCCCTTCGGCCTGGTCGGCACGATCTGGGGCCATTACATCTGGGACGTGCCGCTCAGCATGTTCACCGTGGTCGGGCTGCTGGGGATGACCGGCATCATCATCAACGACTCGATCGTGCTGGTGACCACCATCGACGACCACGCCACCGAACGCGGGCTGTTCCCGTCGATCATCGACGGCGCCGCCGACAGGTTGCGGCCGGTGATGCTCACCACCATGACGACCGTGCTGGGCCTGGCGCCGCTGCTGTACGAGAAAAGCCAGCAGGCGCAATTCCTGAAACCCACGGTGATCACGCTGGTCTACGGCCTGGGCTTCGGAATGCTGCTGGTGCTGATCGTCGTGCCCGCCCTGCTGGCCATGCAGCAGGATGTCAGCCGCCAGATCACCGCCCTGAAACGCAGCCTGCGCAGCCGCGCGCTGCGCGGGGCGATGTGGCCGGCGCTGGCCCTGGTTCTGGGCTGGCTGGCGCTGACCATGGGCTGGGCCGCCGTGACCGGCGCGCTTCACCCGGCCATCGCCGGCGCGCTGCCCGGGCTCGCCAGCCTTCCGGCCCTCACCGCCGGCGCGGCGGTGTTCCTGGTGGGGGCGCTGGCCGTGGCCCTGGTACTCTTCGCGGCGATCGGCCTGCGCCACGCGCTCCGCAAAGGCCAGCCCGGCTAGGCCAGCCTGCCTTCTCGGGATTTCAAATACCCTGGGGGTGAATTGGGCCGCAGGCCCAAGAGGGGGCAACGCCCCCTGCCCGGGCGCGGCGGCACGTCGCGCAAAACCTCAGGCCCGGTGATAGGGGCTGCCCGCCAGGATCGACGCCGCGCGATACAACTGCTCGGTCAGCATCACCCGCGCCAGCATATGCGGCCAGACCATCCGCCCCAGGCTCAGCGCCGCATCCGCCCGCGCCCGCAGCGACGGGTCGATCCCGTCGGCCCCACCGATCACAAAGGCCACGTCGCCCCGGCCCTGGTCGCGCCACCCGCCCAGCCTCTGCGCGAAATCCGGCGAACTCATGATCTTGCCGCGTTCGTCCAGCACGCAGATCAGCGCGCCATCGGGCACCGCGCGCGCCAGCAGCGCGGCCTCGGCCGCCATGCCGCCGCCCTTCTTGTCCTCGACCTCGTGCAGGCTGGCCGGGCCAAGGCCCAGGGCCCGCCCGGTGCGGTCGAAGCGTGTCAGGTAATCGTCGATCAAATCGCGCTCGGGGCCGGCCCGCAGGCGGCCCACCGCGCAGATATGAACCCGCATTCAGCCCTTGGCCTGATCGGCCGTCGCCTGCGTCGGCATCCACATCTTCTCCAACTGGTAGAACTCGCGCACCTCGGGGCGGAACACGTGCACCACCACGTCGCCGCTGTCGATCAGCACCCAGTCGCCGGCATCCTTGCCCTCGACCCGCACCGAAATTCCGAACTCTTCCTTCAGGCGGGTCACCAGCTTTTCGGCGATGGCCGCCACCTGCCGCGACGACCGCCCCGAGCACACGACCATGAAATCCCCGATGGACGACTTGCCGCGCAGGTCGATTTGCACGATGTCCTCGGCCTTGTCATCATCGAGTGAGCTTAGGATACGCGCCAGCAAGGCGTCGCTGGTCACATCCGAAGTGGCGCGGCTGGACGGCGCCGTGTTGTCGGCCGCATTGGCCGCGTTTGCGATAAGAGACAGGACAGTGTCCTCCTATGGCTGCGCACCGTCAAAGCCCCGGTGCCGGACATGTCCAAAGTTAACAATGCATCGGTGAAAAAACAATGTCATTGCGGCGGGCACGGCTGCAACTCGCCCATTTCCGCGCCGTCCAGGATGCGCGTGACCGGCGCGCCCGAAATCAGCGGCAGGCGCGGGCCGTCGCGCTCCAACGTCAGGCCGACATCCACCGTGGCATCGGGCGCGATCGGGCCCGCATCGGTCCGGCATCCCCCCACCGTCAGCGACAGCGACCCGCCGCTTTCGTCGGGCACCGCCTCTTTCCAGGCGCGGGCGCGGGCCTGGTCGGCGCGCAGCCGCGCCAGGTCCGGCCGCGCCACGCGCCAGGCCTGCTGGCCATCCGGCAGGTCTTGCCGCTCCAGCACGTAACGCCCCTCCAGCGTGTCGCCGGTATCGCGCCGCTCGGCCAGCAGAACCAGCCTGGCCTGCCCCGGCGCCACGTCCAGCCCGGCGGGCAAGCGCAGGAACACGGTGAAATCGGCCGGATCGGCCCGCAGCGGCGAGACAGTGGCCAGCCGCGCCAGCGTGATCGGGTTCACAGTGGCACAGCCCGCCAACAGCGCGCCGGCCGCAATGGCCGCAAACAGGTTACTTTTCATGACACCCTCATAAATGATTTGCATTTTTTAACGTTAAACAATAAATTTTGATTCGAAAACACGATAATCATACGGGGCCGCCATGACCGACCTTCCGCTTTCCACACGTCGCTGGGCCGCGCGCCTGCGCTACTTCACCTTTGCCATCATGGCGGGCCTCGGGGTGCTTGCGCTCTATGCGATCCTGCGCCCCGACATGATCCTGGACCCGGCCATCGCGGCGCATCAAACGGGCGGTGTTTCGATGTGGCCGGTGGGCGGCATGGCCCGCGCGCTTCTGCTGGCGCTGGCCGCGGTTTACCTGGTCGCGGTGATGGTCACGCTGTATCACCTGGCCGCGCTTTTCGGGCTTTACGCCCTGGGCGCCGCCCTGACGCCCGAGGCTGCGCTGCAAATCCGGCGTATCGGGCTGTCGCTGGCGGCGCTGGCGGGCCTGAACCTTGTGGGCGACACGCTGCGCGGGCTGATCCTGTCGATCGACGCGCCGGTGGGGCACCGCGTTCTGGCCATCTCGATCGACGGGCCCGACCTGGGCTTTGCGCTGGCCGCGGGGCTGATGCTGCTGATCGGCGCGGTGATGCGGCAGGCCACTGCCGCGGCCGAGGAAAACCGGGGGTTCATCTGATGCAGATCGTCGTGCGGCTGGACGTGATGCTGGCCCTGCGCAAGATGCGCTCGCGCGAACTGGCCGAGCGCATCGGCATCACCGAGCAAAACCTCAGCCTGCTGAAATCCGGCAAGGTCAAGGGCATCCGCTTTGAAACGCTGGCCAAGATTTGCGATGTGCTGGAGTGTCAGCCGGGCGACCTGCTGGAAGCGGTCGACGATACCCCGGCTGACTGAACGGGCCGTTACCAGCCCTCTTCGGTGTGGATACGGTCGTCGGGCACGCCCAGCTCTTTCACCGCGTCGCGCATCGCGTCCACGTATCCTTGCGGCCCGCAGATATAGACCTGCCCCGACAGATCGGCATGGCTGTCCAGGAAATCCTTGTCGACCTTGCCGTGATGCAGGCCTTGCGCCTCTTCCTCTTCCAGCACGTGATCGACGGTCAGGCCCTGCATCGCGTCCCATTCCTCTTGCAGGATGATGTCGCCGGCGGTCTTGTTGGAAAAGATCAGGTGACAGCCCGCCAGATCGCCCGCCCGCGCACGGTTGCGCAGGATGGCGATAAAGGGCGTCACGCCCGCGCCGGCGGCCAGGAACAGCCCCGCGCCCTTGTCGGTGATCGCGCCGAACGGGCCGTCCAGCATCACCTCTTCACCCGGTTTCAGCGTCGGCAGCTGCTCGGTCACGCCATTGTGGGACGGATAGCTTTTGATGACGAACTCCAGATGATCGTCACCCGGCAGCGAGGTAAAGGTAAAGGGGCGCCCCTCGTCGGTCCAGCCATCGCGGCACATCGCCAGCTCGGCCGCCTGCCCGGGCTCGAACGTAAAGCCCTCGGGCCGGTCGAACACATAGCGATGGGTGTCGTGGGTGACGGGGGCCTGCAATTTCAGTGTCAGTGTCTGGGCCAAGTGGAACCTCCTTCTTTGCGTTAGAACGCCAGGGGGCAGCACCTAGTTCCCATTCTCCTTTTCGCCATCTCCCAGCATCCGCACCTCGCGCTGCGGGAAGGGAATCGAGATACCGTGCTCTTGGAACGCATCCCACAGCGCCAGGTAGACATTGCCGCGGATATTGGTCAGCCCGCCGGTCGGGTCGGAAATCCAGAACCGCAAAATGTAATCCACGCTGCTGTCACCAAACCCCACGATATGACAGACCGGCGCCTTGGCTTTCAGCACCCGGTCGACGCTTTGCGCGGCCTCGATCGCGATCTGGCGCACCTTGTGCGGGTCGTCGCCATAGGCGGTGCCGAAATAGATATCCAGCCGCACCAGCGTGTTGGAATGCGACCAGTTCACCACCTGCCCGGTAATCAGGTCTTCGTTCGGGATCAGGTATTCCTTGCCGTCCCGCGTCACGACCGAGGTATAGCGCGCCCCCAGCGTGTTGATCCAACCGAATGTCTCGCCCAACGAAATCACGTCGCCCGGCTTGATCGACTTGTCCAGCAGGATGATGACCCCCGATACCAGGTTCGACACCACTTTTTGCAGGCCGAACCCCAGGCCAACACCGATCGCGCCCGACAGCACCGCCAACCCGGTCAGGTCGACGCCGACCATGCGCAGCCCCAGGAAGAACGCCGCGCCATACAGCATCAGTTGCAGGAACTTGACCGCCAGCACCTGCATCGACGGGCTGATATCCTCGTTCCGCCGGATCCGCGTGGCCGAGGTGACAGACACGAACCGCGCCACGAAAAACAGCGCCCCGATCAGCGCCACCGCCTGCAACACGATCCAGGCCGACAGCCGCGTTTCGCCCAGAGAAATCGCCATGCTGTCCAGCAGTGTGCGCGCCTCGTCGGTCAGGTTCAGGATCGACAGCGTGACCCAGGCCCAACCGGCATAACGCACCACCCCGCGCAGGAACGAATTTACGATCAGCCGCGACACCACCGCGATCAACAGCCAGGCCAGCGTCAGTTGCCCGATGATCGCCAACAGGTATGACCGCGAGGGCCAGGTCATCTCGCGCATGACCCAGACCGTCGGCCAGATCAGCGCCACGAACAGGATCAGCCGCATCCGGTTGCGGATCAGCAGGCCAAAGCGCTTGCGCCACATCGGCCAGTTTTCCCGCGTGCGCAGCCATGCGTCCCAGCGCGCCGACAGCGGTTTCGCCAGAAGATGTGCCACCAACAGCAGCCCCAGCGCGATCAGGATCTGATAGGCGTTCCAGGGGCGCAACATGCTGGTCAGCAGCGCCTCGCCCTGCGCCCACAACCCCTGCCCGATTTCGGCCGCCTGCTGTGCCAGGTCCGGTGTGTCTTCCTGCTCCATCCGCTCTCCCTGTTTCGTCCACCTTGGCCAAGCGCCGCGCACAGGGCAAGGGGATAGAGGCTTGCGAGACTCACGCCTTGGCTGTATCTGGGGCGCATGACACGGATTTTCGACATGGACGACCGCGCCCGCCTGCCCTGGCGCTTTTTCGGTGCGACGCACACCGTTCTGGCCCGTCTATGACGCCCGGCGCGCCGCGTTGGCGCGCCCACCCGCCTGTCCGATTACACTGAAAATTGACCAACGAACGGGAGAGGACCATGTCCCCCAAAACGCTCTATGACAAGATCTGGGATGCCCATGTCGTGCACGAAGACGCCGACGGCACCTGCCTGCTTTATATCGACCGCCACCTCGTGCACGAGGTGACCAGCCCGCAAGCTTTCGAAGGGCTGCGCATGGCGGGCCGCAAGGTGCGCGCGCCGGAAAAAACCATCGCCGTGCCCGATCACAACGTGCCCACCACCCTGGGCCGCGAAAACCCCGACCAGATGCCCGAAGACAGCCGCATCCAGGTGGCGGCACTCGACACGAACGCCAAGGAATTCGGCATCCACTATTACCCCGTGGATGACATTCGCCAGGGCATCGTGCACATCGTCGGCCCCGAACAGGGCTGGACCCTGCCGGGCATGACCGTGGTTTGCGGCGACAGCCACACCGCCACCCACGGGGCCTTCGGCGCGCTGGCCCACGGCATCGGCACCTCCGAGGTCGAGCATGTCCTGGCCACCCAGACGCTGATCCAGAAGAAATCCAGGAACATGAAGGTCGAGATCACCGGCAAGCTGCGCCCGGGCGTGACCGCCAAGGACATCGTCCTGCGCATCATCGCCGAGACCGGCACCGCCGGCGGCACCGGCTACGTGATCGAGTATTGCGGCGAGGCGATCCGCGACCTGTCGATGGAAGGCCGGATGACCGTCTGCAACATGGCGATCGAGGGCGGCGCCCGCGCCGGCCTGATCGCGCCCGACGAGACCACCTTCGAATACATCAAGGGCCGGCCCCACGCGCCCAAGGGGGCCCAGTGGGAGGCCGCGCTGGCCTGGTGGAAAACGCTCTATTCCGACGATGACGCGGCTTGGGACAAGGTCCTGACCATCGCGGGCGAGTCGATCGAACCCACCGTCACATGGGGCACCTCGCCCGAGGACGCGCTGCCGATCAGCGCGGCCGTGCCCGCCCCCGACAGCTTCGAGGGCGGCAAGGTCGAGGCCGCGCGGCGCGCGCTGGACTACATGGGGCTGGAGGCCGGCCAGAAACTGTCGGATATCGAAATCGACACCGTCTTCATCGGCTCTTGCACCAATGGCCGGATCGAGGATCTGCGCGCTGCCGCCGCCGTGCTCAAGGGCCGCAAGGTCAAGGAGGGGATCCGTGCCATGATCGTGCCCGGCTCGGGCCTGGTCCGCGCCCAGGCCGAGGAAGAGGGCCTGGCCGAGATCTTCGAGCAGGCCGGCTTCGAATGGCGCCTCGCGGGCTGTTCGATGTGCCTTGCGATGAACCCCGACCAGCTGGCTCCGGGCGAACGCTGCGCCGCCACCTCGAACCGCAACTTCGAGGGGCGGCAGGGCCGCGGGGGGCGCACCCACCTGATGAGCCCGGCCATGGCCGCCGCCGCCGCCGTCACCGGCCATCTGACCGACGTGCGCGAACTGGTCTGAACCGGCGCGCAGGCGTCACAAAGTCATATCGGCCTCATATGCAGATCATATGCAGGTCATACGCCGCCGGCGCGGCAGGAGACACAAGATATGGAAAAGTTCGAGAAACTCACCGGGATCGCGGCGCCCATGCCGCTGGTCAATATCGACACCGACATGATCATCCCCAAGCAGTTCCTGAAAACGATCAAGCGGTCGGGGCTGGGGGTGAACCTGTTCGACGAGATGCGCTATGACGACCAGGGCAACGAGATCCCCGATTTCGTGCTGAACCAGCCGCAGTACCGCGAGGCCGAGATCCTTGTGGCGGGCGACAATTTCGGCTGCGGCAGCTCGCGCGAACACGCCCCCTGGGCGCTCAAGGATTTCGGGATCAAGTCGATCATTTCGACCAGCTTCGCAGACATCTTTTACAACAACTGCTTCAAGAACGGCATCCTGCCCATCGTGCTGCCGCAAGAGGCAGTCGATGCGCTGATGAAGGACGCCGAAAAGGGATCGAACGCGCGGATGATCGTCGATCTC
>JAASTF010000020.1 GCA_021767525.1 Paracoccaceae bacterium | reverse complement strand
TTGCTTGACATCATCTCGTCCGACTATGTGCCCGCGGCCCTGTTGCTGTCGGTCTTTCACTTGGCCGAGATCTGGGACGACCTGCCACGCGCGGTCGCCTGCGTGACACGCAATCCCGCGCGCGCTGCGGGCCTTGAGGACCGTGGCAGCCTGGACATCGGGCGTCGCGGCGCTGTCATACGCGTCAGCCCGCTGGGCCAGACCCCACTGCTGCGCGGCGTCTGGAGTCGGGGCGCACGCGTTGCTTGATGGCAAATCCTTGGGCACTCAAACAAACCACCAGAGACGATTAGATACCAGCGACTCTCGTTCAGACAGATGACCTACCCCGCTGAAATGCCCCCGATGTGAGGTTCGCGGCCGGCCGAGCCAAAATCGCGCATTTGGGCATATCGGCGCCGGTGGCTTGTCTTTGGCGATGAACGCCAGTTTGCAAGAGAAGGTGGGCGCCGATAGTGTGATCCTCGGCAGGATGCACGGGGAGGGCGCGGACCTCCCGATTTTTTTCGATGCCGATACCGGCGGGCGGCAGGAACGTTAAGGCCCGGCCGGCCCGAAAGGTCACGTTATGGCACCGCTAGCCTTCGGCCAGCCTGGCGTGAGGGCGGGGCAACGCGTCGGACGGCGCCCCGAACACCGCCGAGCGATAGCCGGGCGTCATGGCAATTGCGCGCCATTGGCTTTCGGGGTTGCGGGCCGCCTGTTCCGCGCTGATTTCAACGTCATCGAACCCGCAACGCAGCGCCGCGCGAAACTGATCCACCAGAACATGACCGCGCGCTCGCAGGTGACCAAGATAGCCCAGCGCCCGCAAATCGGCGGCCAGCGAAAACCCGCGCCCATCCGCGCTGCTGGCGAATGGCACCACGATCAGTTCGAGCGATGCAAAGTGGCGGGCGACCTCGGACAGGTCGTCATCTACAGCCAGCAGCAAAGCGCCCCCGTCGCCATAGGAATCCAGCGGCACCGGCGTCAAATGCGCCAGCGGGTCGGGGCCAAAGCCATCGGTGGTTACAATCCGGGTCATCCTGCCTTCCTTTCGATCCGGCCATCCTTGCCGAAATGAATGCCGCATTCCTGGCGGTCCTCGCCGCGCCACCGGCCGGCACGCTGATCCTCGCCCGCCTGCACCCGGCTGGTGCAGGGGGCGCAACCGATCGACGGGTAACCCCGCGCGACAAGTGGATGACGCGGCAAATCATGGGCATCGAAATAGGCGGAAATCTGGTGCGGGGTCCAATCGGCCAGCGGATTGACCTTGAGCCGTCTGGCGTCCAACTCGAACCGCTCCATCCTGGCCCGCGCGCCGGTCTGAAACCGTTTGCGCCCGGTGATCACCGCCTCGAAGCCGCGCAACGCGGCCTCCAACGGCGCCACCTTGCGCAAGGCACAGCAGGCGGCGCTGTCGCGGCGGTGCAGACTGCGCTCGGGATCGTCGGTTTCATCGGGGGTGATCCGCCGCACATCGCGCAGGCCGAACTGCGCGGTCAACCGCTGCTGATACTCAAGCGTTTCGGGAAACAGCAGCAGCGTATCCAGCATCAGCACCGGCACGCCCGGGTCGATGCGCGACAGCATGTGCAGAAGCACCGCCGCCTCGGCCCCGAAGGACGACACCAGGGCAATCCGGCCTTCATAGCGATCCAGCGCGACCGCCAGCGCGGCCATTGCAGGCGCGTTGCCAAACCGGGCGTTCAGGCGCAGGGCGGTGATGTCATCAGGCGGCTGCTGCATTTTCGGCCTCGTACAAAGCGGTCTTGAACGGCGCGATACCAACGCGGCGATAGGTTTGCAGAAACGTCTCGTCGGGTGCCGTGCGCAGGCGCAAATAGGCATGGATCAGCCGCGTCACGGCGGGCACGATCTGATCATAGGCAAAGCCGGGGCCGGTGCGGGTGCCGATCGTGGCCTCTTGCGTGCCGTCGCCACCCAGCGTCAGCTGATAGTTTTCGACCCCGGCCTTATCGAGGCCCAGAATTCCGATATGGCCCACGTGATGGTGGCCGCATGCGTTGATGCATCCGCTGATCTTGATCTTCAGCGGGCCGATATCGTGCTGCGCGTCGATCTCGGCAAAGGCGCGGCTGATCTCTTGTGCGACAGGGATCGAGCGGGCGGTGGCCAGCGCGCAGTAATCCATGCCCGGGCAGGCGATGATGTCCGACACCAGGCCCACATTTGCCGTGGCCAGCCCCGCGTCGCGCAACCCCGCGTAGACCGCCGGCAGATCGTTGCGGTGGACATGCGGCAGGATCACGTTCTGCTCGTGGCTGATGCGCAGCTCGTCATAGCCATAGGCCTGCGCCAAATCGGCCAGAGCACGCATTTGATCGGATGTGGCGTCACCCGGCGTGCCGCCAATCGGCTTGAGCGAGACGGTGACGATCACGTGATCGTCACGCTTATGCGGGGTGGTGTTGGTATCGATGAAGGCGCGCAGCCCGGGACCGGGCCGATGCGACACCAGCGGGCGCGTGTCGAAATCCGGCGGGGCAAAGCCCTGCTCGATCCGCGCGACCAGCTGTGGCGAGACATCGGGCAACAGCCGTTTTTGCGTTGCAAAGTTCTGTTCGATCTTGGCCTTCAATGCCGCAAGCCCGGTTTCATGCACCAGGATCTTGATCCGCGCCTTGTACTTGTTGTCCCGGCGCCCCGACAGGTTGTAGGTGCGCAAGATCGCCTCGAGATAGGGTAAAAGCTCGGGCTTTGGCAGGAAGTCCCGCACGACCTTGCCGATCATCGGGCTGCGCCCCAGCCCGCCACCGATCACAACCTGATACCCGATCTGGCCATCGCGGCGACGCAGCCGCAAGCCGATATCGTGAAATCGTATCACTGCGCGATCCTGTTCGGTGCCGGTCACCGCGATCTTGAACTTGCGCGGCAGGTAGGCGAATTCCGGGTGGTCTGTCGACCACTGGCGGATCAGCTCGGCGGTGATGCGGGGGTCTTCGACCTCGTCGGCCACCGCACCGGCGAAATGGTCCGCCGTCACGTTGCGAATGCAATTGCCGCTGGTCTGGATGGCGTGCATCTGCACATCGGCCAGCGCGTCCAGGATATCTGGCACATCGCACAGTTTCGGCCAGTTGAACTGGATGTTCTGCCGGGTCGTAAAATGGCCATAGCCCTTGTCCCAGCGGTCGGCGATTTCCGCCAGCTTGCGCATCTGCGCCCCGCGCAACGTGCCATAGGGGATCGCCACACGCAGCATGTAGGCGTGCAGTTGCAGGTAAAGCCCGTTCATCAGGCGCAGCGGCTTGAATTCATCCTCGGTCAACGAGCCATCCAGCCGCCGCGCCACCTGGTCGCGGAACTCGGCCGTGCGGGCGCGGACGAAGGCGCTATCGAAATCGCTATAGCTGTACATTCTCTGCCTGCTTTCCGTGAAAATAGTTCGAGGGGCCACGCGTGCGAAACAGCTCGCGGAAATGGGTGGGGGCCGGCGCGCCTGACGACATGTCGACATCGATCAGAACGACACCCACGGTTTCCAGCGGGAACTGCGAGGCCTCGCGCAGCAGCTCCTTTGCGGCCTCTTCGGTCATCGCGACAGAGGCGCGGGCCAGGTCGCGCGTCCAGCCGGGCCGCGCGAAATAGATCACGTCGCCATCGCGCAGGTGATTGCTGGTGGCGACCTTCGGGACAAACGCGCGAGGCATCTACAGCACCTCCTGCAATTGAACCGAGGCCGCCTGGGTTGCGATGCCAAGCATTAGGATGGCCGGCCCCGCGATGTCGGCCAGCGCCGCCTCAAGCGACAAAAGCGTGGCGGGCACGACCCGTTGGGTCGGTCGCGAGGCGTTTTCGACGATGGTGACGGGCGTATCCGGCGCCGCGCCGTGCATCAAAAGACGCCCGCGCAGAAAACCGGCGGCGGCCTTGCCCATGTAAATCATCGCAACCTCACCCGGTGCGGCCAGCGCGCGCCAATCATGGTCGGCAAAGCCATCGGCCTGGTGCCCCGTGATGATGCGCAGCCCGTTGTTGCGGTCGCGCCTTGTCAGGCTGACCCCAAGCGCCGCCGCAGCAGCCGCAGCCGAGGTGATGCCCGGCGTTACCGAGAAATCGATACCGGCCTGCTGCAGCGCCTCGGTTTCCTCGTCGAGCCGGCCGAAGATACCGCAATCGCCCGATTTCAGACGCACGACCTGGGCATGGGCGCCATGTTCGACCAAAAGGGCGTTGATATCAGCCTGGGTCCAGGACGGGCCGAACGGGATCTTGCCCACCTCGATCCGCGCCGCCTCGCGCCGCGATAGTTCCAGCACCTCGGCCGAAACGAGCCTGTCGTGGATAATCACATCCGCCTCGTGCAGCAGCTTGCGCGCCTTCAGGGTCAGCAATTCGGGATCGCCCGGGCCGGCCCCGACGAAGTGAACATGCCCGGTTTCGGGCTGCGCGCCTTCTGCCCCGGTCAACAGCCCTGTCAACGCCTGCTCGACCGCCGCTTCGCCACCCCCCACGGCCTTGGGCCCGGCATGGAAATAGAACCGCGACCAGAAATCGCGGCGCGCGCGGCCCTCGGGCAGGGCGGCGACGGCGGTGCGAAAGCGTTGGCCAACCCGCGCCAACAGTGCCAGGCCGGGCGGCAGCATGGCTTCGATATCGGCCTTGATCTTGCGGGCCAGCACGGGCGCCGCGCCCTCGGTGCCGATGGCAACCGTGACAGGGGCCCGGTCGACGATGGCGGGCGTGATGAAATCGCTGTCATCCAGGTTGTCGACAACCAGTGTCTTGACCCCTTGCGCCCGCCCCGCATCTGCCGCCGCGCGATCGAGCGCCGGGTCGTCATTCGCCGCATACAAAAGCGCGGCCCCGGCAAGATCCGGCTGGGCCATTTTTCGTGCGTGATGGCTGATGCGACCGGCGCGGGCCCATTGCACCACTTCCGGCGCGGGGTTCGGGCCGAAAACGATAACGCGGGCCTCGGTTTTCAGGATCAGGCGCAGCTTGGCCACGGCACACTCACCGGCACCGGAAACGACGATGCTTTGCCCTCGGGTATCCAGGTAGATCGGAAAATGACGCATCAGAACCTCGTTTGGTTGGCGCAGTGGATTGGCGCGCATTTCAAGAGAATTGGAACAGTGTTCTGAAATTGGCAATAATTCCACCGCCAATTAAGACCGATGTTCCGAAATTACTTTGCAAGACAGACAGGCTTCTGCATTGGCGCAAGCCGGTGGAACATCGCAGGCGGCCGGCGTTGGCTGCGGCATCGCCTCGGCACGGCGCTGCTGCCTTTTCGAATCGCGGGGCGCGACAAAACGGCACGAAACTTTCCCGTCTATCGCGCGTTGCCGCATCGAAACCGGATCCCCAACACCGAGAGAGGCCGATGACCAGTCAGTTGAAAACCATAAACCCCGCCACCGAAGAGGTGATCGAAACCTATGACCTGATGACGGACGATCAGGCATCCCAAGCCATCGATGCCTGTCACAAGGCGTTCCTAGAGTGGAAAATGCGCAGCACCGAAGAGCGGGCCAAGGTGATCCGCGCGCTGGGCGAGGGCTTGCGCAAAAACAAAGACGAATTTGCCCGCCTGATGACCCGTGAGGTCGGCAAGCTGATCGGTGACAGCCAGCAAGAGATCGATCTGTGCGCTGCCATTTGCGATTTCACCGCCGAGCATGGCCCCAAAGAGCTGGCCGATGAAGAACGTGACATCCCTGGTGGCACCGGCGTCGTGTCCTACGCGCCGGTTGGGGTGATCTACGGCATCCAGCCCTGGAACTTCCCCTGCTACCAGGCAGTTCGCTATGCAATAGCGAACCTGATGGCTGGCAACGGTGTTTTACTGAAACATGCCGAGAATTGCACCGGCTCGGGTCTTTTCCTGAAAAAGGTGCTGGAAGAGGCAGGGCTGCCAAAGGATTTGTTTACCGTTCTGGTGATCGATCACGATCAGTCCGACAGGGTGATCGAAAACCCGCTGGTGCGTGGCGTCACCCTGACTGGCAGCGACAAGGCCGGGCGCGTCGTGGCGGCCAAAGCGGCCGAAAACCTCAAGAAAACCGTACTAGAACTGGGCTCGAACGACGCCTATATCGTGCTGGACGATGCCGATCTGGACACCGCGGTAGAGGCCTGCGTGCAAGGGCGCCTGTATAATAACGGGCAAACCTGTGTGAACGCCAAGCGCTTTGTCGTGACGGAAAAAAACTATGATCGCTTTGTCGAACGATACGCGGAAAAGATGCGGGCCGTCGAATTGGGCGACCCCAGCGAGGAAGACACGAAACTGGGGCCGATGGCCCGTAGCGACCTGCGCGACACCCTGGCCGAGCAGGTGCAGGAAAGCGTGCGCAAGGGCGCCCGCGCACTTGTCGGTGGCGAAACCCCAGACCGCACCGGCGCCTACTATCCTGCGACGGTTCTGGTCGACGTGGCGCCCGGGCAGCCCGCCTATGATGACGAGCTTTTCGGACCGGTCGCGTCGATCATCAAGGCCAAGGATGACGACGACGCAATGCGCATCGCCAATGACAGCCGCTATGGTTTGGGCGGCGGCATCTTTTCAGCCGACGAAAAACGCGCGCGCGAGTTGGCGGCGCAGCATTTCGACACTGGCATGGTGTCGATCAACGGCTTCAACATCGCGATTCCCAACATGCCCTTCGGCGGCGTGAAGGATTCCGGCTATGGCCGCGAGCATGGCGGCTTTGGCATGAAGGAATTCGTGAATATCAAGTCGATCTACATGGCTTGAAAACGATCATCGCGCTTATCAAAGACGCCCGTTTGCAGCGGGCGTCTTTTTTGTTCGTTGCGGTCACAGCGTGTCTGCGTCAGGCGACGTTCCCCAATGCGGCAGGCAAGTCATCGGGTTGGGCAAGTCTGAAACGCGCCAGTGACTCCACAAGGCTGCGCGACGCATCCGCAAGGCTTGTGGCGGCGGCGTTCGTTTCCTCGGCCATTGCGACGTTCTGCTGGGTCGCGGTGTCCAAATGGTTGATCCCAGTCGTGATCTGATCCAGCCCCAGCGCCTGTTGCTGCGCCTGCGCGGCGGTTTCGCTCATCAACCCCTGCACTTCGCTGGACTGTTCCAGAATATCATCCAAGCGCTGCCCGGTGATATTCACAAGGCTGGTCCCCTCTTTGACCTGGGCCGTGCTTTGGTTGATCGGGGCCTTGATCTCACGCGCCGATTCCGACGCCCGCTGCGCAAGGCCCCGCACCTCCGAGGCGACAACGGCAAAGCCACGCCCTGCCTCGCCCGCGCGGGCCGCCTCGACCCCGGCATTCAAAGCCAGCAGATTGGTCTGAAACGCGATGTCGTCGATGACTCCTGTGATGCGCGTCACGCTTTCGCTGCTTTTCTCGATATTGCCCATCGCCGCAATCGCTTGGCGCATCACCTCCGAACCCTGGGTGGCCTGCACATGGGTCTTGCGCCCAACTTCTTCGGCCTGGGCGGCGCGCTCGCTGGCCTCGCGCACGCTGCCCGACAGTTCATTCAACGCAGCAGCGGATTGTTCCAGCGTCGCGGCCTGCGATTCAGCGCGTTGCGACAAATCGCTGGCGGCCTGGTCAATCTCGCCGGCCTGCACACGCACGTTCTGCGATGCCGCCAGCACGTCGCGCATCGCCTGGCCCAATTGCGCCAACGCGCGATTATAACTGTCACGCAGCGCGTCATACTCTTCCGGGAACGGGTCGTCTGCCGGGTTGTCGATAGGCGATGTCAGGTCACCCTCGGCCAGTCGATCAAGCTCCTGCGAGATATCGCGGACGACCCGCCGCTGAACGGCGGCCTCTTGTTCGGCCCGGGCGACCTCCTGCTCCTTGGCCGCCAGTTTTGCGGCACGGTCGTCTTCGGCAACACTCATCTCATGGGCGAATTGCCTGAGATTGCGCGCAATCTCGCACACCGCGTCAGTCATGTCGGTATGGGGCACCTCAACATCAAAGCGCCCGCCGGAAATCTGCACCATCGCCTCGTTGACGCGGGAAATCGGTCGCAAGGTGCGCGGCACGAAGAACGCGATCGCGATGGCGGCCAGGGCAATGGCAACCCCCGTGATCGACGCCTTGAGCACGATCCCGCGCCACATCATTACGCTGACATCCGAGTTCGGCACCGCAGCCTCTAGCGCGCCGACGGTTACGCCGGATTCATTTACCACGGGCACCAACATCGTTCGATAAGCCACCTCTCCGATCCGCGCGGTGCCTTTTGCAACATGGCCGTCACGCAACGGCGCGACCTGCGCTGGCGCGTCCAGAACGCTGCCCACGGCGCGTTCGCCGTCGGCCTGGAGCATCGATGTCGAAATCCGTTCGAAGGTGCTGCTGACACCATTCCATTTCAGTACGGACAGCGTGCCGAATGTCTGCTTTGCAGATCCGTCAACGATCGTGTGCGCGTCGAAAGACGGAAGCGTTTTGACATAGATGCGCGACAGGCGGCCGGCCTGGTCGAATTCGCGGGACAGCCCCCAATCCGCAAACGTGGTGCGCAAATCGAAGCCGAGAACGTTCAACATGACTTCGTGCCGCGCCCGGACATATTCATCGTACGCCCGGCGGTCTTCCGAGGTCAGGATCGCACTGAGGACCACCATGCCAAAGAAAAGAATGGCCATCATCGCCGCAAGCATTTTGGCCCGTATGGTTTTGAAAGCGATCACCTTAATCACCTCGCAAGTGCACTGACTATTTCACCTGTTAACAAGCGTATTAGCACATCTTGAACAAACCTTTTACGCGGGCAGGTACCGGTAAAATCCAACGCAGATTTCGTTGGCAAAGCATCGGCCGTGCCGCTGCTCAAACAAAAAAGGGAACGCAGGTTCTAACCTGCGTTCCCCTGTTTTCACTTGCCCACGCGCATCAGAATTCGATCATCCGCGCGGCATTCTGCCCCCCCTTTGCGCTGGGCTGCGCAGGCTCGATAAGATCGCTGTCGCGGCTGTCATAGTCGGCAAGAGGCGCCGACGAGATATTGGCCGTCTTGACACCAACCCGGTCGAACTTGAAGCTGGCAAGCTCGCTGATCAGGATGCTGGATTGCTGCATCAAGGATCCGGTTGCAGCGTTGGTTTCTTCGGCCACGGCGGCGTTTTGCTGGGTCACCTGGTCGAGTTGGTTGATGCCGGTGTTGATCTCACCCAGCGCGCTGGCCTGGTCGCTTGCGGCGACCGCGATGGCCGACGCCTGCTCGGACACTTGCTTGGCCTTTTGCAATATCTGCTCCAGGCTTTGCCCCGTGCGTGTCACCAGGCTGGACCCTTCCTCGACCTGCTGAGTGCTTTCCGAAATCAACGCCTTGATCTCGCGCGCGGATTCCGAGGCCCGTTGCGCGAGGCCGCGCACTTCCGAGGCGACGACGGCAAAACCACGGCCCGCTTCGCCTGCGCGCGCAGCTTCGACGCCGGCATTCAGGGCCAGAAGGTTGGTCTGGAACGCGATGTCGTCGATCACACCGATGATACGGGTGATTTGTTCCGACGACTGCTCGATCCTTTGCATCGCATCGATCGCATTGCCAACGATCTCGGACCCGCTTTCCGCGGTTTCGCGGTTTTCCTGCGTGGCCTTCTCGGCGTCCCGCGCCAATTCGGCGGTCGAGCGCACGCTTTCGCTCAGCTCGTTCAGGGCAGCCGCCGATTGCTCCAGCGTCGCAGCCTGGGTTTCTGCGCGCCCGGCCAGATCCTGGGCGGCCGAGGTGATCTCGTCCGAACCGCCGCGCACCTGCTCGGCCACGCCGACGATCCGCGACAAGGTTTGCGACAGGGTGTCCACGACCTCGTTGAAGGCAAGACGCAGAGTATCGTATTCCGACGGGAACGGATCATGTGCCGGGCTGTCGATCTTGTGGGTCAGTTCGCCGTCCGCCAGTTTCTTCAATGCGGTTTCGATTTCACCGACGACACGCCGCTGACGCTGCATATCCTTCTCAAGCCGCTCTTTTTCCTTGGCGTCTTTTTCGGCTTGTTCGGCCTCGATCCGTTTCCGCGTCAACGCGTTGTCCTTGAACACCGTCAGCGCATGCGCCATCCGCGCAAGGTCGCCGCGGCCGTCAGCATGCGAGATCTCGGTTTCAAGATCGCCCTCGGCAAGACGGGTGGTTTGCATCACGATCCGCTTGAGCCCGCGCGACATGGTGATCGACAGGAAGGCAGCGATGCCGGCGCTCAATAGCACCACGAGCGCCAGGCCACCTTCAAGCGCATGAACCGTTTGGTTGAGAATCGTGTGTGCTTGCTCGTTCAACGTATTCCGCGCCACCTGCGCCTCGGCGCGTACGGTGGCCAGGGTGCGCAAGACCTGGTCGGTCGTGGCATGAACGGTTTCCAATTCTGCACGGCTGCGCAATTCGACCTCGCGGATTTCGGCAACGCTTTCCCAGAACTCCGGCAAACCGCTTTGGACCGAGTTCAGGATCGTCCGCTCTTCTTCGGTCAGGATGGCGCTCGACAGGATCGACAGGTTTCTGAGCGTGTCTTTGTAAGGCGCCTCGGCCGAGTCCAGATCAGAGACGGGCGCCCCATCGACAAACCGATCAACCCTGACGCGTGTCACAAGGAACTTTTCCGAAGCGCGCAGCGCGCGATAGGCCGCGGCCTCGGCGTTGCGCTCTTCCAGCAAGGTCGTCAGTCGCCCGATGGCACGCCGGTACTCGATCCCCTTGCTGCGAATGATGTCTTTCAGTTCGCGGCGGCGCGAATAGGTTTCGACAAAGCCCGACAACTCCTCGATATGGCGCTCTTTCAGCGTAACCATCGCGGCCGCGGTTTCCAGCCCGGCCTGCGACAGTTCCTCGGCCGTGTCGCGCACCAGCAGCATGCGCTGCACCGCATAGACGCCATCCGCCGGGTCGCTGCTGGTTTCAAAGGTCTTCAACGCAAGCGACGCATCGTTGACCTTGAAATCAAGCTCGGTTGCGTCGATCGAAACCTGCATCGAATCCGCGATATTCAGCAATGCACGGTCCATCTTTTGAACCTGCACCCAATTGAACACGCCCAATGCGACGATCAGCACGATGATCAACGAAAAGGCGGCGATGACCTGGGTGGCCAGTTTTGTATTCTTGAGCATTTCTAACCTCGAACAGGTAGGAGTGATTGTTTCGCCGGGGGATCAGGCCCAGCGGATGTTTCGGTTCTTGCCCGCCGTCAAAGAACGTCGTCAGGCGGATTTCTGCATGTCTTCCGCCGCAGGGCCGACCGGCCCCATTTGCGACCAATCGATGCGCTCGGGCGTGGCAAGGTAGGCGTGCAGCGTGGTCACCAGGTTTTCGGCCTGCTTGCCGATGCTGACCGCCACGCTTTGCGCATCCTGCGCGGCGCCAAGGGTCTGGTGGTTCATCGCTTCGGCCTGGTCGATCACGACCTTTGCCTGATGCAATTGCGCCGCCTGTTCGCTTGACGCGGTCGAGACACCGTCCATGAAACTGCGCACGCCCGACGCGCGCTGCACAATCGTCGTCAGCGCATCGGTCGTACGATGCACGAGCTCCGAACCGACGCTGACATGGTTCGAACCTTCGGCGATCAAGGCGTGGATTTCGCGGGCGGATTCCGCGGCACGTTCGGCAAGGCCACGCACCTCCGTCGCAACGACGGCGAAACCGCGCCCCGCCTCGCCTGCGCGGGCGGCCTCGACCCCGGCATTCAAGGCCAGCAGGTTCGTCTGAAAGGCGATGTCTTCGATGACCTCGATGATCCGCGAGATTTCATCCGAGCTTTTCTCGATTTCGCGCATGGCTGCCACAGCCTGCTGCGTGACCGTGCCACCAGCCTCGGCCTCACGTTCGTTTTCATGGCTTTCTTCGGCGGCCTTGCGGGAATAGGACAGGCTGCTTTCGACCAGATCGATCACGCTTTGCAGCGC
The DNA here is from genome assembly GCA_021767525.1 of Paracoccaceae bacterium. Lineage (GTDB taxonomy): Bacteria > Pseudomonadota > Alphaproteobacteria > Rhodobacterales > Rhodobacteraceae > Lutimaribacter. The sequence continues at coordinate 8,729 of JAASTF010000020.1, read as the reverse complement.
GGCGCGCCCATCGCGCAGGCCCACTGTCTGTGCCTCGGCGCGTTCGAAAAGCTGCTTTGCGGCCCGTTCGATTTCGGTTGCTTCCAGCCGCACGGCATCGGCCACGACATCGACGCGCGCCAGCAGGTCATCCTGCATCTTGAGCGTTTCGTTAAAGGCATGGCGGATGCCTTCGTATTCGGCGGGGAACGGATCGTGCGGGGGGCTTTCGATGGGCGTTTTCAGGTCGCCCTGACTTAGCCGGATCAACCCGGCCTCAACCTCTTTCACGACACGCTCCTTGATCGCGGCCTCGGCCTGCCGCTCTTTCTCGGCGCGCTCGGACATGTGCATCTGATCCTGCTGGGCCTTTTCAGCGGCCTGCAGTGCCATGCTCGACTCGTGGGCGGATTGGGCTGCGTCCCGCAGCGCGGTGCAGACGACACGGGCCATGACGATCAAGGCCCCTGCCTCGACCAAGAGAACAACGGCATGCAGAGCGACACGGGCCAGATCCGTGCCGCCCGGCAAAACGGCAGCGGGCAGAACGATCGCAAGAAGCAAATGATGAACTGCGACCAGACCGGTATAAAGTACAATTGCGCGCCAGTTGCAGTAAATGCCCAGCACCGCAAGCCCGGCAAAGAACTGCATATGGATATCAACCTGCCAGCTGTGACCCGAAAACTGGTAAACCACCAACCCGATCAGCACCGCCAGGGCCGCCGACGAGGTAAGCTGCATCGAAATGCCGGTGGGGTTGCGCCAGTACTCGAAAGAAACGATGGCCGCCAACCCAGCCGCAACCGTCAGTGCGAAACCCCCGGGCAACGACAATGCCCAGTCCACGACAGCCACTTGCAGCACCATGCCCCAAGACAGCAGCATGATCCCGAACGCCCCGCGACTGCGAATTCTTTCGACATAATCGGATAGGAGGATTTCGCTGTTACTCATCTTGCGTCCCTTTGTTGCGTGGAGTTGACGCAAAGCGCCGTTGGCCGGACAGCAATCTGCATGGCGGCGCTTGCGATCCGATCTGTCAGGCGTGTGCGCTCGGATTCAGGCAGGCTGGTCACGTCCAGCTCAATCAGCTGGCCGCCCCAGCGTATGTCACGTATGGGCAGGCCCAGGGCCACGACATCGTCCATCGCCCCTGCCCCCGAGACGCCTGGCGCCAAGACAAGCGCCGTCACGTCGTCGCCCGCGGCAGGCGACAGGTAAGCCGCGACAAGGGCCAGCGTGCCAAACAGCGACACAAGGCAAGGCGACAAGGCCCAAAGGGGAAAACGGCGATACATCAGCGCGCTCTGCGTTTCATTAATAACCGGTGGCACGATAGAACGCCGGGAATTAACAGCCCTTTACCGGCGGCATGTTTGTGATACACAAATCATTGAAACGGTTAACAAAACCTTGCAAATGCCTGCTGCGCCCCGCTTTACGCGGCAAGGTCAAAACAGTTCGATCCCGCCTTCGCTCGGACGGCTGGGCCGCTCGACCGGGGGCGGCGCCTCGTTGCCCAAAAGCAGCATCTGCACCCGCCCGGACGTGGGCCAGAAACGGATACGGCGCGCCTCGGTGCCGCAAACATCGCCACTTACGACGCGAATGTCATCGGTTTCCAATATGCGTTTCGCGGCCTCGGCATTCTGGCGGCCGATATCCGGCAATGTCGGAATCATGCGCGCGCCGCCAAAAAGCTTGGCCTGCAACCGCCCACGCTGCGCCCCGTTTCGCAATAGAGCGTTGACAAGCCTTTCAATAGCCGCGGCGGCATAGCGGATGTCGCCGGCATTGCCCACAGCATCGGGCAAAAGGAAATGGTTCATACCACCGATGCCGCGCACCGGGTCGAAAATGCACGCGGCCACACATGACCCCAAGACGGTGGTAAGCATGACATCGGGCGCGTCCGATACATGAAACTCACCCTGAACCACGTGAACAACCTTGGACCGTAGTTCGCTCATGATGTGCTCCGACTGTTGAGACTGGTGGTTTTTCGTGCGCCGGTCAGCAAGCCGCGTGCGATTTGGCGAAGAGGCAAGACTTCGACCGCGGCGCCCATTTCGATCGCCACACGTGGCATCCCCCAAACCACCGAACTGTCCTTGTCCTGCGCGATCGTGTGGGCGCCGGCAGCCCGCAGGCGCCGCAATCCGTCGGCGCCATCCGCCCCCATACCGGTCAGCAGCGCTGCACGGATCTCGACCTGCTCGGCAAGCGCCGCACCATGCTGAAACAACACATCTACCGAAGGGCAATGGCCCGAAACCTCGGCCCCACGTGTCAACGCGCAAACCAAGCCCCCCCGCTGGAGGAGGCCCAGATGCGAACCATTTCCCGCCGCCACATGCACGACGCCCGGCAACAAGGCATTTCCATCCGCCGCTTCGACGATGCGCGGCGGTACGGTTGCATCAAGACGCTGCACGAGGCCGGGTCCGAAACCCGCACGCATGTGCTGCACGACCAGAGTCGGCGGGCAATCTGTTGGAAAACTCAAAAGCACCTCTTCCAGCGCGCTGACGCCCCCTGTCGACGCGCCGATCAGAATCAATGGCATGTCTTTCGCACCGCGCGCGCCGGTGTTTTGTGGCTGCGGCAAGGTCGGCGGCGCCTTGGGTTGCACCAATCCCGAGGACAAGGTGGCCGCGAAAGTCGCCAAAGCGCCCGGCGTGTCCACCAGATGCACAGGCTGCCCAGCCGCAGCACGGCCGTCGCCGAACAGAAAAACCCGGGTCCGCACCAGCTCAAAAAGCTGCATCAGCGCTCCGAATTCGTCGGTGCGGGTGAATTCTGCCGCAATGGCCACGCGGCGCGGTTCCAGCTCTTCGGCCATTTGATAGGCATCGGCCAGGGTTCCGGCCAAGGCAACAGACCGCAGCCCCATATCAGCGCACGCGTCGCGCACCTTATTCATTCGCGCGCGGTTTGGATCGGCAATCAAAACTGTGGGACCAGACACCGGACACTCCTGCAACTCGTGCGCCGATGCTAGGACCGAGCCATTAAGAAACCGTGTTCAACCGACAGCCAAAAGGCGCAAAGCGATCAGCGCCACGAAACCAATTCTTAAATCTTGGCTGATAGCCCGAACGGAGCCGCGACGCAGCACGGCCAGATCTGGACCTGGCCCAGACATCTTATCCCGACGGTCGCGCCAAAGGAGGTGGAATGCTACGAATCGAACTTCCCGAAGTGCTGGACCAGCGAGCCGCGCAAACCGTTGCAGACCATTTGCTGTCGCACCGGGGTGAGGTCGTCACGCTTGACGCATCACACGTGCGCAGGCTTGGGGCTATTGGGGCCGAAATGCTGATCGCGGCACAGAAACAGTGGCTTGCCGATGAGACGCATTTTTCCGTCAGCGGTTGGTCGCAAGAGGCCCAGGATGCGCTTGGGGAAATCGGTCTTTCGACGGAAGACTTCGCAGAGGAGGCCGCACAGTGACCGCACGCATTTTGGCCGTCGACGACTCGCCCACAATCCGTGGCCTTGTCTCGAAAGTTCTCAAGAACGCAGGATTCGAGGTGTTCCTGGCGACCGATGGCGTCGAGGGTGTGGGCACCCTGTCGGACGCGGAACCCGATCTGATCATCACCGATATCAACATGCCGCGCATGGACGGGTTCGGCCTGATCGAGTCGGTTCGTCAGACGCGCGATTTCGGCAGCGTCCCGATCCTGGTTCTGACCACCGAAAGCAGCCCCGATCTAAAGGCGCGCGCCCGCGCGGCGGGGGCGACGGGCTGGATCGTCAAACCGTTCGATGACGCACATTTCGTGTCCGTCATCCACCGAGTGCTCGGGAGATAAACGAATGTCAGACAACGACGATTTTCTCGAGATGTTTTTCGTCGAATGCGACGAACTTCTCGACAACCTGTCCACCGGGCTGCGCGAAATGGAAGAGCCCGGGCACGAGATCGAAACGGTACATTCGGTGTTCCGCGCGGTTCATTCGATGAAGGGTGCGGCCGCTGCCTTTGGCTTGAGCGACCTTGTCACCTTCGCGCACCGTTTCGAAACGGTGCTCGACATGCTCCGGTCGAACAAACTGGTGGCGGACCCGCCTGTGATGGCCGTGCTCCACCGTGCCTCGGATGTTCTGACAGATCTCGTGGCGGCCGCGCGCCAGTCCGAAGCAGGCGACCAGTCTCGCATGCAGGAACTGCTCAGCGAGCTTGACGGCCTGATCGGCGCAGATGCAGAGGAAGAGGAAGAAAACTTTGATTTCGTTCCGCTCGCGCTCGATCTGGGGCCAATCGACATTGCCGACCAAGCGACCGCATTCGACATCACATTCGCCCCAGACGCCGATCTGTATCGCAGCGGCAATGATGCCGTCGCGCTGTTGCATGCCCTTGGCCAACTGGGCGACGCGACCGTGGAGGCCGATACAGATGCCGTGCCACCACTGTCGGAATGGTCGGCCAATCAGCCGCGACTTCGGTGGCGCATTACCCTGACAACCGAGGCGACAGAAACGGAAATCAAAGAGATCTTCGAATTCGTTCTGGATTGCTGCACGCTCGAAGTAACGCGCTCGGCCATCGATGCGTGCCCCCTGCCCGATAGCGAGACGACCGAAGTTGCGCCTGCCTCGACCGATGATGCGCCCGAACCTCTCGCCGCGTCCGAAACGGAAAAAGGACACCCCGCGACCACGGTCGCAGGCGCCCAGGTCAATGCACCGTCTGCCAACGCGACAATCCGCGTCAGCCTCGATCGTGTCGACAAATTGATGAACATGATCGGTGAGTTGGTCATCAAGGAATCGATGCTGAACCAAGTGGTCGAAACCGCCGGTTTCACGGAAAACCCCGATGTCTACACGGCGTTGGAAGGCATCCGACAGCTTGCCGGCGACATCCAGGAAAGCGTGATGTCCATCCGGGCCCAGCCATTGAAGCTGGTGTTCCAGCGGATGCACAGGATTTTGCGCGAGGCCGCCGACGCGACCGGCAAGCAGGTTCGCTTGGAGATGCTGGGCGAAGCAACCGAAGTCGACAAGACGATGATCGAGCGCCTGGTCGATCCGCTGACCCACATGATCCGAAATTCGGTCGATCATGGATTGGAAGACGCCGTCACCCGCCAACGACGCGGCAAGCCGCAACAGGGCACGATCACCCTTTCGGCCGCGCATCGTTCGGGCCGGGTTCTGATCGAGGTCGCCGATGATGGCGGCGGTATCGACCGCACGCGCGTTCGCCAGATTGCCGAAGAACGCGGCCTTGTCTCGCCCGACGCGACGCTGTCACCGTCCGAGATCGACGCGCTTTTGTTCATGCCCGGTTTCTCGTCGAAATCCGAGGTCTCGGATCTTTCCGGGCGTGGCGTCGGCCTGGATGTGGTTCGGCGCGAGATCATGGCATTGGGCGGCCGCGTCATGATCCAATCGCAAGAGGGCGAAGGAACAAGCTTTTCGATCACGCTTCCGCTGACGCTGGCCGTTCTTGAAGGCATGCTGATCCAGATCCACGATCAGACGATGGTGTTGCCGATCACGGCAGTTCAGGAAACCCTGCGACCGACCGGCGCCAGCTTACATGGTGTTGGCAAGAACGGTCGGTTGCTGTCGAACCGTGGCGAGTTGATCCCGATCGTCGACGTGGCCTGCACGTTCGGCCTGCGCCGCGACATGGCGCCGCTGGAAGAGGGCGTTCTGATCGTCGTGGAAACCGACAGCCACAGGCGGGCGGCTTTGCATGTCGACGCCATCTTCGACCAAAGGCAAGTCGTCATCAAAAGCCTCGAGGAAAACTATGGCCGCGTGCCCGGCGTATCGGCCGCCACCATACTTGGGGATGGCAACATCGCTCTGATCATTGATCCCGAGGAGATCGTTCAATCCTCGGTGTCCGAACACCACCGCTCATCAATCGCCTACGCAGCAAACGGGTAATCAGATGTTGGAAAACATGTCTCATAACGCGATCGGAAAAAACGATGTCGTTGCCTTCAAACTTGCCGATCAGGATTTCTGCATCGATATCAACCTGGTGCGCGAAATCCGAGGCTGGTCGCCGACGACCGCTTTGCCGCACGCCCCCAGCTATGTCAAAGGCGTGATCAATCTCCGCGGTTCGGTGGTGACCGTTGTCGACCTGTCCGAGCGTCTGGGCTTCGGCCCAACCGAGCTGTCACCGCGGCACGTGGTGATCATCGCCTGGCATGAGGGACGTGTCGTCGGGCTGTTGGCCGACCTTGTGTCGGACATCGTCACCATCGACCAAAGCACCATGCAACCCGTTCCGGATATCGCGTCCGATCCGTCGCGAGAGTTCATAACCGGCATGATCACGTTTGACGACGGGCGCATCCTGCGAAAAATCGACCTGGCACAGCTTTTGCCGGCGCCGGAAATGGTCGACGGCTGAAACCATGTATTTCGACACCCCACCTCTTTTGACGGACGCTCAATTCGCGCAATTGGCCAAGATCATCCATGCCGATTCCGGCATTGTGCTGACCGAAGCCAAGCGCGGTTTGCTGATGGCCCGCCTGAACCGCAGGCTGCGCACGCTGGGGCTGTCGGATTACGCCGGCTATTGCGCCTTTCTGGATGGACCTGGCGGTGCCGACGAGCGACGCCAGATCCTTTCGGCAGTGACCACGAACGTAACCGCCTTTTTCCGCGAGGCGCATCACTTCGACGTGCTGACGAAGAAGGTTCTGCCGGGCCTGATCGACATCGCACGCAAGGGTGGCCGGGTCAGACTATGGTCGGCGGCATGTTCATCGGGGGAAGAGGCATATTCGATCGCGATGACCGTGCACGAAGCTTTTCCCGAGGCGGCGCGCCACGATTTTCTGATCTTGGCAACCGATATCGACCCGCAGATGGTGGCCCGCGCCGAGGCTGGCATTTACTCCGAAAACAGCATGAACGGGCTTGGCGATCGCCAGCGCGAGGCGTTCTTTGTGCGCAGCGGCGACACCTATGAAGTGCGCGAGAACCTGCGGGCCATCATGAGATTTGCCGAGCTGAACCTGCACCAGGACTGGCCTTTCACCGGCAAATTCGATGCCGTTTTCTGCAGGAACGTGGTGATCTATTTCGACGAAAAAGCCCGACAAAGGCTGTGGCAGCGACTGGCCCAGCAGATCACACCCGGCGGGCATCTGTTCATTGGCCACTCCGAACGACTGGATGGTCCGGCCAGCGCCGCATTCCAACTCGCCGGGCCAACGCACTACACCCGCAAACACCTCGCTCGGCATGACTGATCGGCCGACTTCCTAAACTGACAAGGAACCAAAATGCCTTTGAAATCGCAGCTGCACCTTATGGTGGTCGACGATATGTCCGTCAGCCGAGGCCTGATCGAACAGGCGCTGGATTGGGCGGGTTTGTACAATGTTCAATACGAGGCGAATGGCGAACGCGCGTTCAAAAAACTGGCCGCTGCGCCTGTTCACCTGGTTCTGTCGGATTACAACATGCCCGGAATGGACGGCATTCAACTGCTCGAGGCATTGCGTTCGAACAAGTCGACACAGCGGATCGGCTTTATCCTGATCACCGGCAAGGGCGATCGTAGTGTTCTGGAACGCGGACAGCGCGCCGGTCTGAACAATTTCGTAATGAAACCTTTTACAAAGGAGTCCTTGCTGCGCAGCATCGAAACGGTCACGGGCAAACTGCAATGAGCGATCCCGGTACGCGCGTCCCTGTTGGCGAAGCCATTCAGCTTGTGGCGCAAGAGTTGCGCAGAATGGCCATTGATGCAGCCGAAATCGATCACGCCATTGGGGCCGTGTTGCCGCGGATTGCTGGCCCGGTGCCCAGTGAACTGCATCGCGCCGATACGGTGCGCCAGTCGCTGCAAGGGCTGGAGAAGTTTCTGCTGGCGCTGGTCGATACTGTCGACGCTCAGGGCCATTGCGTCCCTTCCGTCGCGGCAAGCCAGCTACCCCTGCGCGCCCAGGCCAAGCGCCTTGGCGAAAAAGGTGCTGCAGCCGACGAAAAACAGGACTCGGCGCAGGAAACGGATCTTTGGGTGGGCTGATCCCAGGCTGCGCAAGCAGTAGCCAAGGACGGTGAGCCGGCTTTCACATCCTTGCTTTCACGCGGGGCACAAAGGCAGGGTTTCTTGCCCGCGACGATCAAACGGTCGAGCGGACCGTTCGAGCCGGGCAAGACCGTTGCGAGAGGCAGGCACATCGCGCCTGATCCACGCGCCATCGCAAGCCCGCTTCGACAGCGGCCTGAAATGATCGTCCAACCCTGATATCCGCGCTCAACCGAAACCAGAACATCCAGAACCCGAGGTGTCGCGACGGTTTTGGTCAGACAGGCGAAACCGGCGGGATCCGATTGATCCACAAAACAAAACATTCGAGGGCGCTTGGAGATCTGCGCGCCTTACGCGCATCAGCTCAGGCCTTTGCGACCCACGCATGAACGGGCGCCGAAGTCAGATCGTCAAGATCGATTTTTCGCACTGCAATTAATCACTCCGGGCACGAAACTCTTGACCTGCGCCCGTTGGACGGCAACCCTGAAAACCGGTGGCAAGTGATCTGTTTGAGGTGTTCGGCCGCATGACGACAGGCCGAGCAGAGGGAAGGAACGACAAAAGGACAGGATCGTCATGATCATAATGCGCGGGCCGGGGCAATTGGGGGATAGCCTCGGTAACTTTCACACGCGAGGAAGTGACAGGCGAAAGCACTGGCGGTGAGACGAGCCAGGCGGACCAGTGTGTGCCGATCGTGGCGACGATGGCTTTGACCGGA
>JAASTF010000213.1 GCA_021767525.1 Paracoccaceae bacterium | reverse complement strand
TGAAACACTCGGCCCTGCGCGTGCTGGACCCGATCCTGACCACCGCCTACATGAGCCGCAACCACGGCTACATGATTTATGACACGCTGTTCGCGCTGGATGAAAACGTCATGCCGCAGCCGCAGATGGTGGATACATGGGAGGTGTCCGAGGACGGGCTGACCTATACCTTCACCCTGCGGGACGGTCTGATGTTCCACGATGGCGCGCCGGTGACGGGCGATGACGTGGCCGCGTCGCTGGCCCGTTGGGGCGAGCGCGATTCGATGGGCCAGGTGCTGATGGAGTTCGTCGAAAGCATGGGTGCCGCGCCCGACAATCCCAGCGTCTTCGTGATGCAATTGAAAGAGCCCTATGGCCTGGTGATCGACAGTCTGGCCAAGCCGTCGTCGAACGTGCCTTTCATCATGCCCGCGCGTCTGGCGGCGAATACCCCGTCGACCGAGCCGGTGCCGGAACAGATCGGCTCGGGCCCGTTCAAATGGGTGGCCGAAGAGTTCCAACCCGGCGTCAAGGCCGTCTATGCCAAGAACGAGGATTACGTTCCGCGTGACGAGCCCGCAAGCTGGGCCGCCGGCGGCAAGGTCGTGAAGGTCGACCGTGTCGAGTGGGTGGTGTTCCCCGATGACCAGACCACGCTGAACGCGTTGCAAGCGGGTGAAATCGATTACTGGGAAAGCCCGCCCACCGACCTTTTGCCGATCCTCGATGCGAACCCGGACGTGACCGTGCGCAACCTGAACGCGCTGGGGTTCCAGACGATCATGCGCCCCAACGCGCTGCATCCGCCGATGGACAACCCGCTGATCCGCAAGGCGGCCATCGCGTCGGTCTATCAAAAGGACGTGCTGGATGCGCTGGTTGGCGACCCGCAGTTCTACCAGCTGTGCGGCGCGATGTTCGTCTGCGGCACGCCGCTGGCCACCGATGTCGGCTCGGAAACCCTGACCGAAGGCAACGGCAAGGACATGGCGCGCCAGATGCTGGAAGAAGCCGGGTATGATGGCACGCCCATCGTGATCATGCACCCGACCGATGTGGGCACCCTGCGCACGCAGCCGGTTGTCGTGGCTCAGGCCATGCGCGATGTCGGCTTCGAGGTCGACCTGCAGGCGATGGACTGGCAGACCCTGGTCGGCCGCCGCGCCAGCCAGGCCCCGATCGACGAGGGCGGCTGGAACATGTTCATGACCAACTGGGTGGGCGCCGACGTGTTCAACCCGCTGGTGAACAACATGGTCAACGGCAAGGGCCCTGATGGCGGCTGGTTCGGCTGGCCCGAAGTGCCCGAGGTCGAAGAGCTGCGGATGCAATACGCCACCGCCGGCAGCCTGGACGAGCAGAAAGAGATCGCTGCGAAAATCCAGGAAATCGCCTATGAGGAAGGCATGTACGCGCCGATCGGGCAGTATTTCGTGCCGACCGCGTGGTCGTCCGAGCTTGAGGGCGTTCTGGACGGCCCGGCGCCGTTCTTCTGGAACATCTCGAAGTAACCGCCCTACCACTTTGGTTCCGCGCCTTTCGGGGCGCGGAACCGCACGGTTTTCTACCAAAATCGCGCGGAATGGCCCGCGCATCGAAAGGTCGTGCCGATGATAAACTACATCATCCAGCGCATCCTGGCCGCCATCCCGGTCATGGGCTTTGTCGCGCTCTTTGTTTTCCTCATGCTGCGGCTGACGCCCGGCGACCCGGCGGCGATCATTGCCGGGGATACCGCGACGCCCGAACAGCTGGAGCGGATCCGCGACGCCCTGGGCCTGAACGATCCGCTGCATGTGCAGTTCATCACCTGGATCGGCAACCTGCTGCAGGGCGATTTCGGCACCTCTGTTATTTCCGGCAAGCCGGTGATCGAGCTGATCGAGGCGCGGATGGAGCCGACGATCAGCCTGGCGCTGACCACGATCACCCTGTCGGTGCTGATCGCGGTGCCGCTGGGCGTAATCGCGGCGTGGAAACACGGCACGTTGATCGACCGTTTCGTGATGCTGCTATCGGTGCTGGGCTTTTCGATCCCGGTATTCGTGATCGGTTATCTGATGATTTCCTTCTTCGCGATGCAGCTGGGCTGGTTCCCGGTGCAGGGCTTCCGGCCCATAGGCGATGGCTTGGGGGAGTTCCTGCACCGCATCGCGCTGCCCACTTTCACGCTGACGCTGCTTTACATCGCGCTGATTGCCCGGATCACCCGCACCTCGATGCTGGAAATACTGGGCGACGATTACATCCGCACCGCGCGGGCCAAGGGCCTGCCCGAGGCGCGGGTGCTGACGCGTCATGCGCTGCGCAATTGCTCGGTGCCGATCATCACGGTGATCGGTATCGGTTTCGCCCTGATCATTTCCGGCGTGGTGGTCACCGAAAGCGTGTTCAACCTGCCGGGGCTGGGGCGGCTGACCGTCGATGCGGTTCTGGCGCGCGACTATCCGGTGATCCAGGCGGTGATCCTGCTGGCCTCGTTGATCTATGTCGTAGTCAACCTGCTGATCGACATCGCCTATGTGCTGCTTGACCCGAGGATCCGCTATTCATGACCGACCAGACCACAGTGGCACCCGCCGCGGCGCAGCCCTCGGCCCTGTCGAAAATCCGCGAGATCGTGTTTTCCAGCCCCATCGTCTTTATCGCCACGGCGATCCTGACGGTGATCGTGCTGGCCGCCATTTTCGCGCCCATCGTATCACCACATGACCCGGTGCGCCTGACACCGTCGCAGCGCCTGAAACCACCAAGCGAGGTGTATTGGCTGGGCACCGACGCCTTTGGCCGCGACCTGTTTTCGCGCATCGTCTATGGCGGGCGCATCAGCCTTGTCGTGGGCGTGGGCGCGGCCGTGTTCGCGGTGATTGCCGGGCTGATCCTGGGCCTAATGGCGGGATATATCCGCTGGCTCGATGCTGTGCTGATGCGCATGGTCGACGGGTTGATGGCCATCCCGAACATCCTGCTGGCCATCGCCATCGTGTCGCTGTGGGGCGCGGGGCTGTGGACCGTGCTGATCGCCATCACCATCCCCGAGGTGCCGCGCGTGGTGCGCCTTGTGCGTTCGGTCGTGCTGTCGGCGCGCGAGGAACCGTATGTCGAGGCGGCGATCGCCGCGGGCTCGTCCACCTTCCTGATCATGCGCCGGCATTTGCTGCCCAACACGATCGCACCGCTGATCATCCAGGGCACCTATATCTGCGCGTCGGCGATCTTGGTCGAGGCGATCCTGTCCTTCCTGGGCGCGGGCATCAGCCCCGAAACCCCCAGCTGGGGCAACATCATGGCCGAGGGGCGGATCTATTTCCAGATCAACCCCGGCATCGTTCTGTGGCCCGGGCTGGTCGTGTCGGTTGCGATCCTGGCCATCAACCTTTTGGGGGATGCGGTGCGCGACGCGCTGGATCCGCGCATGGCAAAACGGGGGATCGACCGGTGAGCGATTTGCTTCTGAATATCGAAAACCTGCGTATCGCGCTGGATGGCGACCCCGACAAGCAGGTTGTCAAGGGGCTGAACCTGTCGATCCGGCCCGGCCAGACGACCTGCCTGGTGGGGGAAAGCGGCTCGGGCAAGTCCTTGACGGCGCTGGCCACGATGGGCCTGTTGCCCAAGGTGCTGCAGCCCATCGACGGGTCCATCAAGATCAAGGGCGAAGAGCTGTTGACCGCCAGCCAGGGCCGGTTGCGCACCTTGCGCGCCACGGCCATGTCGATGATTTTCCAGGAACCGATGACGGCGCTGAACCCGGTGGCCCGCGTGGGCCAGCAGATCGAAGAGGTGCTGGAGTTCCATTCCGACATGAGCCAGGGCCAGCGCAAGAAACGCGCGCTGGAGATGATGGAGGCGGTGCATCTGCCCGACGTGGAAAAGATGTATCGCTCTTTCCCGCACCAGCTGTCGGGCGGGCAGCGGCAGCGCATCATGATCGCCATGGCGCTGATCATGCGGCCGCAGTTGCTGATCGCGGACGAGCCGACCACGGCGCTGGACGTGACCACCCAGGCGCAGATCCTGTCGCTGATCCGCGAGCTGCGCGAGGACCAGGGCACCGCCGTTCTGTTCATCACCCATGACATGGGCGTGGTGTCGGAGATTGCAGATGACGTGACCGTGCTGAAACTGGGCGAGGTAATGGAAACCCAGCCCGTTGAACAGCTGCTGCGCCATCCGAAAACCGACTATACCCGCGACCTGCTGCGCGCGGTGCCCAGCCACGTGCCGCGCCCGCCCAGCCCCGCCGCCTCGGACGAGGTGGTGCTGGAAACCAGGAACCTGAACAAAGTCTATGGCGGTGCCGGTCTGATCCGCAAAGGGCGCGAGGTGCGCGCGGCCCAGGATGTCAGCCTGACGTTGACGCATGGGCGAACGCTGGGGATCGTGGGCGAAAGCGGCTCGGGCAAATCCACCGTGGCGCGCTGCATCATGCGGCTGATCGATCCGACCTCGGGCCAGATCATGGTGGGCGACGAGGATATTGCCCAGATGAAGCAAAAAGAGCTCAAGGAACGGCGCAAGAAGTTCCAGATCGTGTTCCAGGACCCGATGCGCTCGCTCAATCCCCGGCGCGAGATTGGCGAGTCGATCATCGAAGGGCCACTGAATTTCGGCGTGCCGCACAAACAGGCGATGGAGCGCGCCCGCGAATTGCTGGAACTGGTGGGCCTGCCCGGCAGCGCGGTGGACCGCTTTCCGCACCAGTTTTCCGGTGGCCAGCGGCAGCGCATTGCCATCGCCCGTGCGCTGGCGATGGACCCCGATATCCTGGTCGCGGACGAGGCCGTGTCGGCCCTGGACGTGAGCGTTCAGGCGCAGGTGCTGGAGCTGCTGGCCGAGCTGCAAAAGAAGTTCGGCCTGGGCATTCTGTTCATCACCCACGATCTGGGCGTCGCCGCGCAGATCTGTGACGAGGTGATGGTGATGCAAAAGGGCCAGGTCGTCGAATACGGCCCCGCCGGCGAGGTGCTGGGCAACCCCCAGCAAGACTACACCAAGGCCCTGATCGCCGCCGCACCCGGCCGCCATTGGGATTTCGCCAATTTCCGCCCGTTTTCCGAGGCGCCCGGGGCCCAGGCGGCCCATTCCAGTTGAGAAAGGACTAACCATGCCCGTTCTGCCCGTCATCGACGACAGCACCGAGGAACTGACCGAGATCTTCAGGGATCTGCACGCCAACCCCGAGATCGGTTTTACCGAGAAACGCACAGCCCAGATCGTCGCAGAAAAACTGCGCGCATACGGCGTGGACGAGGTGCATACCGATATCGCCAAGACCGGTGTTGTGGGGCTAATCAAGGGCAAGGGCGGCGGCGATCGCCGTATCGGGTTGCGCGCCGACATGGATGCGCTGCCGATCCACGAGCAGACGAACCTGCCCTACGCGTCCAAGAACGAGGGCGTGATGCATGCTTGTGGGCACGATGGCCACACCACCATGCTGCTGGGCGCGGCCAAGCACCTGGCCGCCACGCGCGATTTCGACGGCACCGCTGTTCTGATCTTTCAGCCCGCCGAAGAGGGCCTGGGTGGTGCGCGCGGCATGCTGGCCGAGGGGCTGTTCGACCGCTTTCCCTGTGACGAGGTTTACGGCATGCACAACTCGCCCAACGGGCAGCCGGGCACCGTGGGCATCTGCAAGGGCGCGGCGATGGCCGGGGCCTCGTTCTTCGACATCACGATCCAGGGCAAGGGCAGCCATGCCGCCATGCCACAGCAGTCGCGCGACCCGCTGGTGATCGCCTCGATGCTGGTGGCGCAGATCCAGACCATCGTGGCGCGCAACGTGGCGCCGCTGGATGC